>NZ_JAFLQW010000123.1 GCF_017313335.1 Phormidium pseudopriestleyi FRX01
AAAGTGCTGAATCCGCTTTTTCTGGATGATTTACGGGAGCAATTAGAAGCAGGGGGAGATAATGCTCGGAAATTGCAGAATTTGCGGCAACGGATGGCAAGGATTCGGGTATTTGACCCGGCTTGTGGGTCGGGGAATTTTTTGGTGATTGCCTATAAGGAGATGCGGAAAATTGAGGCAAAAATTAATGAGTTTCAGGGTGAACCGGCTCGCGCTTCTAAGATTCCCTTAACCAATTTTCGGGGAATTGAGATTCGGCATTTTGCGACGGAAATTGCGCGGTTGGCGTTGATTATTGCGGAGTTTCAATGTGATGTGTTGTATCGGGGGCCGCAGTTGGCTTTGTTGGAGTTTTTGCCGTTGAAGGCTGACAATTGGATTACTTGCGGCAATGCGTTGCGGTGGGATTGGTTGAGTCTTTGTCCACCGACGGGAACGGGGGTAACGGTGCAGCGTGAGGATTTGGATTTGTGGGGGGAAACGCGAGACGAGGCGGAGATTGAGTTTGAGAATGAGGGGGGAGAAACTTATATTTGTGGTAATCCGCCTTATTTGGGTTCTACTTGGCAATCACAGGAACAAAAAGACGATTTAAAACAAATTTTTGAGGGTCGTACCAAAAGTTGGAAGTCGCTGGATTATGTGGCAGGTTGGTTTATGAAAGCGGCAGATTATGGGACGCGAACTAATGCTGCGGCGGCTTTTGTTTCTACGAATTCGATTTGTCAGGGGCAACAAGTGCCGATTTTATGGCCGCTTATTTTTGAGACGGGTCATGAGATTAATTTTGCTCATACGTCGTTTAAATGGGCAAATTTGGCGAGCCATAATGCTGGGGTGACGGTTGTGATTGTTGGCATTTCTCGACAGAATAACAAAGCTAAATTTTTATTTTATATTGAAGATAATGGCGACACCGTAGCAATAGATTCAGCTCATATAAATGCTTATTTAGTCTCTAGTTCTAACGTGATTATTGAAAAAGCCGCAAAGCCGTTAGGTGATTTATCTGAAATGAGCTTTGGCAATAAACCTGTAGATGGAGGAAATTTGCTGTTTTCCACTGATGATGTCAATGCACTTAGACTGACAAAAAAGCAACAAGAAAAATTTATCCGACGGATTTATGGATCAGCCGAATTTATTCGCGGTCTGTCTCGCTATTGTCTGTGGATTGAGGATGAATATCTTGATGAAGCATTAGCAATTGAACCGATTAGGCAGCGAATTGAAGAGGTTCGTAAAATGCGGTTAGCAAGTCGTGCCAAAGATGCGAATGATATGGCTGCGCGTTCGCATCAGTTTCGGGAAATGAATATCGGGAAGACCCAAACGATCGCTGTGGCTGCTATTTCATCAGAAAATCGTCAATTCCTACCATGTGGATTACTCAGTCCGCACGAAACTATTACGAATAAGGTTTACGCCCTCTACGATGCCCCACTCTGGAACATGGCACTCATTGCCTCACGCCTGCACTGGGTTTGGATTGGCACAGTCTGCGTGCGAATGAGAACCGATTTCTCCTACTCCAACACTCTCGGCTGGAACACCTTCCCTGTCCCCACTCTCACGGAACAAAACAAAATTGACCTCACCCGTTGTGCGGAAGATATTTTGTTGGCGCGAGAGCATTATTTCCCCGCTACTATTGCCGATATGTACGATCGCGATCGCATGGATAGCGAATTTCCCCTAGTCCGGGAGGCACACGATCGCAATGACGAAATCCTCGAACGCATCTACATCGGTCGCCGCTTCAAAAACGACACCGAACGCCTAGAAAAACTGTTTGAAATGTACAGTAAAATGACCAGCCAGCAAAAGTCTGGGAAAAAGTCAGGAAAACGCAAAACCAAAGGTGCTAAATAGTTCAAAAAATCACCCAATCCATGAGGAGTTTAATGATGTCTAACACCACAGAACAACGAGAAAACTTGATTGAGGCAATCAATACCCTGCCGGATGAAATGCTGAACGAGCTTGCCAGTTTTATTGAATACCTACGCTATAAAACAGTCCAGCAGCAGAGGACCCCACCCTAACCCTCCCCTTGCCAAGGGGAGGGGACCGGAGGTGGAGTGAAGCGGAAAACACCTACCCTTGTAGGACCCTAATTTTCCCTAAGACAGAGGGGAGGGGAGCATCAGGTGAAGTTAATATAATAGCCAGCCCCTTAACAATGCCAATCGGCTTGATAGAATGGGGGAAGAGTCCATCTTAATCATCAGGATAAATTAGTCATGTCAAAGTCTAGCCCACCCCCTTCATTTAATATCCATAAATTAAGAGAACTTCAAATCAGATTAGATCGGGACAAAGATTTAGGGAAGTTCTGGAATTTTTATATGGACAGATTTATCGACCATCCCGAATTTCTGGATTTTGGCGGACCTGTTGATCATCCTTTTTTGAAAGAAGTCATCCCGCTAATCACTCAGAAACTTTTTAAGAAAGACCCCCAGAATATGTTGCTCATCAAGATTCCTGAATATGATTTTATTCATGGGAGTTTTACGGTAGAGAATGAGATTGGGGGAGTCATTTATTTTGAGAAAAAGCTGAAGGGAGTAGCCGCTGTATCAGACCCTAATCGTACAGGACAGGTGCAGTATTCTCGCTTCACCGGGCATCCCGTAGATAATAACTGAAGTCATTGTAGGGTGGGCACTGCCCACCTAGCGTAGTTGACAAGGCAGGTGGGCAGTGCCCACCCTACGAATTTTGGGCCCTCATCTCAGGGGAGAGGGATTTAGGGTGAGGGTTTCGCTCCCAAAGTTGTTAGAATTGCTCCTTACTGTCTTGACGCAGGAATAAGGAACAAAAGTTTGATGAGCGATCGCCGTTATCATCTGGGAAAATCTTTGAGAAAGGTGCAACTCCGACTCGACCCCATCATCTACACCCACCGAGGGCAATGGGTGATTGGGACTTTAGTGGCGAGTTTGGGGCTACTGAGTACCCCCGTCCCTGGGGCGATCGCACAGCAGATTCCAGCCGAGGCAAGGATTCCCGAGACTTCCCTGAGTCAAATGGCACCGGGTCGAGTTCCCTCCCAATCCCTGACGGAAAACTCGGCGTTGCGCTTAGGGGTGGTTCGCAGTCCGGAAAATGAAGCCCAATGGGAGGCGATCGATGCCCGCTTAAGGGCGGCAGGATTGGTCTATGAGACTATTGAACTCGATCGCCTGTTGGATGATGCGATCGCCGCCAATATTACTGTCCTGTTTATCCCCAATATCTCCACCTGGACTGTTGAACAGGCCCTGGCCCTTGAAAGTTTACTCAGTCAAGGGGTTCATGCAGTGGTCTCAGGACCTTTAGGTGTAAACTCGGCAGCAGGGATTCGTCACGCTTTAACTGCAACCATTGGCGGGACTTGGCAAGGTCAGTTGTCCCAACCGACGCCGATGGAACCCCTCTATTGCCGCACTGAACTACTCTGTCCCTCTAATTGGATTCCCCCAGAGGTCAACCGCATCGCGATTCCTGGGGGCATTTTAGCGCCGAGTGGCTATAACACGGAAGTGATGACTACCTGGGGTCCTGCACCGGGGAATCCAGCGGTCTTGATTGGCGATCGCATGACCTTTTTTGGCTGGGAGTGGGGCAACCATCCCGATGTGGAGTATGATAGCGCCTGGTTACGGGCGGCTCTGTTAAGAAATGAAGTTCAACGCGGACCCCGGGTCAATCGCACTGTAGCGGGTCAGGAGAATACTCCACCCCCACCCCCATCCCAGGCCCCTTCGTCTCCGGCCCCAAATGAGGCGGAACAATTGCGGGAAGCGGAAGTGCAACGACGGCAACCGTCGGAAGAACCGCCTCAACCCATCACTCCGGTTCCGCCTCCGGCGCCAGTCCCCCAAGCGCCAGCGCGTCCTTCTCCCTCGGATACTCTCCCCTCTTTTCCTGAGAGTTCTACTCCCTCGGACCGGAGTACGGTACAGGCAGAAGCGGTTTCCCCGCCAGGGCTGGATCCGGCGGAAGAAACGGCTCCTCCGGGGCTGATAGTGGAGCAAGGGCCATTGCCGATTCTCTCGTTCCAGGCGATCGAGATGCGGCAAGAATTGGAAAATTTGTTAGGACGGGTGGAAAGTGCCCTGATTACCGCCTCGGTTCATGCTCAAGGTCCTCAGCAAGCTCGTTCACAGAGTGAAGAGGAGATGAGGGAGAAATTGCCCATCGCCTCTGCATCCCTGGTTGTTGTGGGGGAGAAGACAGGGGCGGAAATTGGGGAGGCGATCGCCCAGATAGAACAGGCGTTTCTTCCCACCAGTGAGGCGATCGCCACGGCGCGATCGCTGCTGTTGGAATTCCCCCAATTAGTTCAGCAACAGGACTATGCCGGTGCTCGCGCTAAATGGGTGGAAATTCGCGACCTCCTGTGGGAAAACTATCCCACTAATGGCGTTTTAGCTCAACCGGAAATCCGCGCTATTTGGCTCGATCGCGGTTCCATTGTGCGGGCGGGTTCAGAACAGGGTCTAGCCCGGATTTTTGACAATCTCGCCGCTACGGGGATTAATACGGTATTTTTTGAAACCGTCAATGCCGGATATCCAATTTATCCCTCCCAGGTGGCACCGCAGCAAAATCCTTTAATTGGCAATTGGGACCCCTTGGCGGTGGCGGTCAAATTGGCTCACGATCGCAACATGGAGTTACACGCTTGGATCTGGACTTTCGCCGCCGGGAATCAGCGACACAATGTTTTACTCAATTTAGACCCCAATTATCCCGGTCCTGTCATCGCTGCTCATCCCGATTGGGCGAGTTATACTAACGACGGACAGATGATTCCCCGAGGACAAACTAAGCCTTTTCTGGACCCGGCAAATCCCGAAGTTCGCCGTTATTTGTTAAATATTTTAGAGGAAATTGCGACTCGGTATGACGTGGATGGGGTGCAGTTAGATTATATTAGATATCCTTTTCAGGACCCAAGTGCGGAACGCAGTTATGGATATGGCAAAGTTGCACGTCAGGAGTTTCAGAATTTAACCGGCGTGGACCCGATGACGATTACTCCAGGCGATCGGGATTTGTGGCAGCAATGGACTGATTTTCGAGTCCGTCAAGTTGATAGTTTTGTCTCAGAAGCTTCTCAACGGCTGCGAACTCTGCGTTCTGATTTAATCTTGTCGGTAGCGGTGTTTCCGTTGAATCCTCACGATCGCCGCAACAAAATTCAACAAAATTGGGAAGAATGGGCACGTCGCGGGGAGGTTGATTTAATTGTGCCGATGACTTATGCAATGGATACTAATCGTCTGGAACAGTTGGCGCAACCTTGGATTAATCAGGAGGATTTGGGGGCAGCTTTGATATTACCGGCGATTCGTTTGCTGGATCTACCGGAGATTATTGCAGTAGACCAAATCCAGGCGTTAAGGAATCAGTCTGTGGGAGGATATGCGCTGTTTGCGGCGGAAAATCTTAACCCGGTATTGAATGGGATTTTTCAGCGGACTCAAGGACCTTCTGCCTTGGGCGATCGCACTCCTATTCCCTACCGAGAACCTTTTGCCGCTGCTGCTGCTCGATTTGCCGGATTGCAACGGGAATGGCAATTTTTGCAGGATACGGAAGAGTTGTCTATGAGAGAGGTTGACCTCACCGGGTTTGAGGATAAGGGATTGCAATTAACTCAAGCGTTGGAAGAGTTGGCGAGTGATCCTTCCGGGCCAAATCTCCAACAAGCTCATTCAGTTTTGAGGGAGTTTCGCGGCCAGTTTCGGGGTTGGATGAATCTCTATTCTTTGCAAAAACCCTATCAGATTCAAACTTGGGAAAATCGACTGCAAACCCTGGAGGATTTATTAAGTTACGGCGAGCAATTTCTATTGAAACGATGACTGGGGAGCCGGTTTTAAAAATAGAAATTCGCACCCTCAAGGGTGGGTCTATAGCGGTTCGGTGGACTCATGAGGTATGCCAATAGAGCCCCTCTCTCGTCTTGGGCCGCCGACGAGAAAGGGGTGAGGGCTGTACCTTCTGGACATGAGAAACGCTATACACGGACAAAGCCCTTCAAGCGCGGCGTCAAAGCGAAAACCGACTTTTACCAACCGGATTTGGTATGAGGCGCAGTCTCCCCCCCCCCAACGGGCAAGGGAGACTGCGCCTCATACTGTTTATTAGCGGCAGGCCGGTTGAAATCGGGTATCCTCTTGATGTAACTTGAGAGGAAGGGCAGTCTCTGCCTCAATTGTATTGAGGTCAGATTGCGAATTTTTAAGAAACTTAACAAAACTGGGAAAAGCCTGAGACGGCGATCGCTCTGTGGGAGGAAAATCCAGGAAGGAAGGGGAGGCGAATGATCATGCAGATAATGCCATAACCCTTTGATAGGAAGGGTTTTTAGTGACTCCCATCACTCCGGCTTACCGATCTCGATCGCGTCATTACAACAAAAACATCACACCCGTCAACGGGAAAAACACATAAATTAGAAAAGTAAGCAACTGTAATTTAACCGTGATTATACTTATGTCTGCCTCTCATCGATCATCAGAATCTACCATAGGCGAACTGACGGAAAAAATTCTGAACTCTCGTCGAATTAGCCGTCAAGATCAATCTCAATTGATGCGCCTCCTCTGCGGTAGTTATCTCGGAGAACGAGAACAAGACTTGGTTGATAAAATTTATCAGGGATTGCATCTGGGATTAATCAAAGTTGTGGATTGAAAAGTCAGCCCCAGAACTGATGATTATTCAAGAATTCACCGGGCTTTTTTCCTTTATATTTAAACCGACGGTTGATATTAGTTACCAGATAACCTGTTCAACGCTCAATTAAGCCCACAGATTCGGCCAAGGCTGTTCCAATGGCATGGTTCCTGACTCGATTCAGTTTCTCTCTACTGTTATGAAACTTATTCCAGAACCTTCTCAAGCCCCACCATTGTCACCGATTTTTGATTTTGGGCAACTTTTCCCGGAGACTATTGGGCATTTTGTCACAGCTTCTTGATATCGAGAAACTCGGACCGCACCCTCTCAACTCTTCCCCTTGTTCAGAGGAAGGTGTAAATTGAGGTCAAAAATTGATGACAGGGACAAGATTTTTATCCATCAGAAGGGTTACCCCCAGTTCGTTCGGAAACTGCGGTGGCAATAGCAGAGGCAGGTTCTGCTATAGCGACCCAACGGGGTCTGAAAATTTGGGGGTTGGTTTATGAAATAATCCGGCGTTTAATTTCAATTTGTTTCGTTTCGGATTCAATCGTCGTTTCTGCCCCAAACTATCCTAAACTAGAAAAGATCCTCGTTTAATAACGTTTGAGGCTCGGTTATGGCATATATGTGTAACCTGGGTAACGGCCAGCAGGTTTTTGTTTACAATCAGGACAATCAAACGATTGTGACCCTCAGTGGGACTCTTCCGGGTCAACAGCAACAATCAAGTAGCGGATTTTCCACGGGAAAATGGACCGCGCTGCCAATTTTATATCGCAATGCCGGGGGTTTCATTTTGCGAATAGAAAGCGATCGCGGTCCGCATTATGTGCAATTGCAAGGGTCCTCCATGAGTGCGATCGGCACAACCCCGAATTTGGAGAATGCTCAAGTGATGCCGATGCAAACTGCAGAAAAACCCCCAGAGGCCAGAATGGAACCCATGAAACCGATGGAACCCATGAAACCAATGGAACCCATGAAACCGATGGAACCCATGAAACCAATGAAAATGGGGGACATGGAAATGCGAATGAATCCGATGGAAATGCAGATGGGAAATATGGCTATGAGTATGGGAGAATCGACCCCATCCTACCGCCAAAATTTCTGTCCCCAATGCGGTGCGCCGGTGAAAGAAAATGACCGCTTTTGTGCAAATTGCGGCCATCGGTTATCCTAAGCGCGATCGCCCGATTAATTCCCCCCACCTCTTCTTTTCACTGCACTCTTTCTGCCTCACCCTAAATGTCTGTTAAAGTTGCCCTCAACCATCAAACCATCTATCATTTTGATCGCCCTGCGGTTTTGGGTCCCCATGTCCTCCGCTTGCGTCCCTCTCCCCATTGCCGCACCCCCATTCAGAGTTATGCCTTAAACATTGCACCGGAGAATCATTCCCTGTATTGGCGACAAGGGGTTTTCGGTGATTTTATGGCCCGAGTTAACTTCCCCGAAATGAGCAGTTTCCTCCATATTCAAGTGGATTTAATTGCTGAACTTCATCCCATCAATCCCTTTGATTTCTTAGTCGAACAATACGCCAGTTCCTACCCCTTTACCTATGACGAACAACTCACCGCAGAACTGCAACCATGTTTGGAAATTAAAGAATCGGGACCCTTATTAAACGATTGGGTGAATCAACTGGAAAACTCCAACCCATTCATCACCACCTTTATTGGCAATCTCAGTCAAAAACTCCAACAGGATATCGCCTATACCGTCCGCTTTGAACCGGGAATTCAAACCTGTGAAGACACCCTCTCCCAACGCCTCGGTTCCTGTCGCGATACCGCTTGGTTATTAGTCCAAATTCTGCGGCATCTGGGGTTGGCGGCGCGATTTGTCTCCGGCTATTTAATCCAACTCAAACCCGATGAAACCCCCTTAGAAGGTCCTCCAGGACCCGAGGCAGATAAGGCAGATTTGCACGCTTGGGCAGAAGTATATCTCCCGGGGGCCGGATGGATTGGACTCGACCCCACATCGGGAATCCTCACCGCTGAGGGACATATTCCCCTCGCGGCGGCGGCTGACCCCAGAAATGCTGAACCCGTTACGGGGTCAATCGGTCCTTGTGAGAGCGAGTTAACCTATTCGGTGACGGTAACCCGGATTGAAGAACAACCGAGGGTGACCCAACCTTATACAGTAGAACAATGGCAAGCTATCACTCAGCTAGGTGAGGCAGTCGAAACCCAGTTACAAGCCGCTGATGTGCGGTTAACAATGGGGGGAGAACCCACTTTTGTTTCCCAATGCGATCGCGAATCGGCTCAATGGCACACCGGGGCGCTAGGGGAAGAAAAACGGCGATTAGCCGGGGTTTTGCTCTCACAATTACGCAGTCGCTTCGCCCCCGGGGGACTCTTGCATGAGGGTCAAGGCAAGTGGTATCCCGGGGAACCCTTACCCCGCTGGGCATTAGGCTGTTATTGGCGCAAGGATGGGATTCCGATTTGGCGCAGTCCCTTGGTCCCCGATGAGGAAGATACAAATTATACAGCCAAAGATGCCAAAATTTTTATCACCGCAGTCGCCCAACGGCTAGGGGTGAATGCGAACTCGGTAATCGCCGCCTACGACAAGAACCCGGAAAAAGACCTCTGTGCCTACGTTCTGCCCTTAATTTGGACAAAAAGTGAGGGAACAGAGTGCTGGGTAACAGGTCCTTGGCATCCTCCGGGCGATCGCCTCTCGTTAATTGCCGGAGATTCTCCGGCAGGGTTCCGCTTACCCCTGAGTGCAATGAATTGGGCATCGTCGGCAGAACTGCAAACTGAAGTCGAAGTCAATCCAGAGGACAGTTTTCACCCATTAGGGGATATTTTTGCCCGAGTTCGCAGTCGAGTGAGTGAGAAACCTCACGGGGTGGATACCGTTAATAGCGTTAAAGTCGCCTTATGCGTGGAAGTGCGAGAGGGCAAATTGTACTGTTTCATGCCGCCGATTAGTGCAGCAGAAAACTACCTAGATGCGATCGCCTCCATCGAAGATGCTGCCACCGAAACCGGCTATTCCGTCCGTATCGAAGGATTTACCCCACCGCGCGATCGGCGTCTGCAAGGCTTTCAAATCACCCCAGACCCCGGCGTCATCGAAGTCAATCTGCATCCTGCCGCCCATTGGCAAGAACTGGTAGAAACCACAACCTGTTTATACGAAGAAGCCCGACTCAGCCGCCTCGATACGGAAAAATATACCAAAGATGGACTCCGCATCGGCACTGGAGGCGGTTCTCACATCACATTGGGCGGTCCTAGCCTAGACGAGAGTCCCTTACTCCGTCGTCCAGACTTACTGCGGAGTTTAATCACCTACTGGCAGCATCATCCCAGCTTATCTTACCTGTTTTCTGGCTTATTTATCGGGGCCACTAGCCAATCTCCGAGAGTCGATGAAGGGCGGGCTGAAAATTTATATGAATTAGAAATTGCCCTCGCACATTTACTCCCCAAAACCGAGATTCCTCCAGAAGTCATCGATCGCCTATTACGGAACCTGCTCATCGATGTCACCGGCAACACTCATCGCAGTGAGTTTTGTGTGGATAAACTCTATCCGGTGGAAAATTGGAAAAATCAACTCGGATTGCTGGAACTACGCGGCTTTGAAATGCCCCCGCATCCGCGCATGGCCCTGGTCCTGGGATTACTGATTCGCGCCCTCGTTGCCCGCTTTTGGCAGCAACCCTATACTGGAAATTTGGTGCGCTGGGGGACGATTTTACACGATCGCTTTTTATTGCCGTATTACATTGCGGTGGATTTTCGGGATATCCTCCGGGAGTTAACTGATAGCGGTTATCCCTTTGAGTGGGAATGGTTTGAACCCTTTTTAGAGTTCCGGTTTCCTCGATATGGGGCGATCGTCCGAGAGGGAGTCGAACTGGAACTGCGACGGGCGATCGAACCCTGGTATGTGTTAGGAGAAGAAGCCACAACTACAGGTACGGCAAGGTATGTAGACTCATCAATGGAACGCATCCAGGTCCTCTTGAGGAATGCCACCCCGGGACGGCACATTGTCACCTGCAACGGCTATCCCGTGCCATTACAAGGGACGGATACAGCAGGAGAATGTGTTGCAGGAGTGCGATATCGCGCCCGCAAAGTAGCAGCAGGATTACATCCGGCGATCGACCCTCATGTTCCCTTAGTCTTTGATATTGTGGATACCTGGCAGGGGCGATCGCTTGGAGGCTGTACTTACTACGCCGAACATCCAGGCGGTGTAGACTGGACAACATTTCCCCTTAACTCCCGGGAAGCTCACAGCCGACTGATTACACGCTTTGTTCCCATCGGACATACTCCGGGCGAGATTCAGGTGCGATCGGTTTTACCCAGTCGGGAATATCCCCTCACATTAGATTTGCGGAGGGTATCGGGATGACTGGGGGGGGGTGGCGACAGCATGGGAACCCCTCCCTAACCCTCCCCTTGCTAAGGGGAGGGGACCGGAAAAAACCCCTCTCGTGTCATGGCTCCGCCGTGACACGGGCCTCTTGCGGCTCTGCCGCCTCATAGCTTTATCGGAACTATCCTCTCACCTTCAATTGATATATAATATAAAAATGACTGGGAAATAGCCTAATATCTCCCGGCTGAAATCCCCAGGCAAGTATTACCAAACCCCTCAATTATCACAATGCGCTATCTTTCTTCTGAATGAGATTCCAATTGATCTACTCTCACTTCAGTTAGGCGAATTTGACAGATATTAAACCCGGCATTACCGCCGCCACTGCGCTCAAATTCACAGAGAGAATCGCGATATTTAATCCAATCCAATTGTGCCGTCCTTAACTGTTCTTTGCGATTTCCAGAAAGTTCCCTCATCACCTGCTGATAAACCACGTTTAGGCGGTTATCTGCCGTTTGATAACTTTGTCCTCGCGCTGGGGGAATTTGTCCTCGGCGATACTGAGAAAGTTCAGCATTTCTAATGTCCGTTAACTTCCCTAAACAGCCCGATCGCAGCATCGGTTGCATCGATCCACCTTCGGCTAAACTGCTGGAAAAGGCGCATTCAGAATCGCGAAAGGTAATCCAAGCTCGTTGTGCGGTGACTAATTGTTGCCGCCTGGTATTGGACAGTTGCGGGATGAGCCCTTGATAAATTTGATTCAGTTGGCGATCGCTCGTTTGCCACCGTTGTCCGGCACAAGCATTCATTTCACTTTGAGTTTGGGGATTGTTGCAATTGAGTCGCGGTTGAGCGATCGCATTGGGTTGATTCCATCCCAGGGCAGTCACCATCAATCCCGCTAGTCCGAATCCTCTCAACCCACGCCAAACCTGCTCTAGCGTTATATCTTTCATATTGGGTTAATTCTCCTTATTTTATTGTTAATTGTATTCCGAGTCTACCGCCTCAATCTGAACCACAACATAAATTTCAACCTATACTCACTCTTATTGTAGCGTTTTTTTTGAAATTGTAAAGACCACCTTAAATCCTGAAATCAAGAGGACCACAAATCAGGAGAGAGAAACTCATGAAGTGCTAAGTGCCCTTGTTTTTATTAAAACCGCAATTTTTCAACCTTCTATTGACATTGTATTCTAGGGTATGGTATAATCCTTGATTAACCTGGCCAAAACCTCCGTATTTTCCACAATACCAAAAAACAAAAGGATACAACACCTACTGAGTCCCTGGACCAGAGGGAAGCGGCACTGCCTTGTCCTGAAAAGTATTGAGGGAAATGATGGGAGGATTTGGAGTTCCCTATATTAGACCAGAGTACAACCTCATCGGGAATCGAGAGGGAGAAAACTTCCTTTTAGGAGTGGATTGAGAGGGACCACCAAAATTTAGGGGTCACCCCTTGAATTTGCCTGGATTTCTAGTCAAGTTTTGTTGTGTATCTAACTCATTTTCATCATTATGAACCACACCATCAGGGCGATCGCATCTCTACTGTTGCTTTCCTATCTAACCGGAATTGCTAAATCCTCCCTCGCGCAACCCATCACCCCCGCCTCCGATGGCACCGGCACAATTGTCAATCCAGATGGACCGCAATTTAACATCGAAGGCGGACAACTCTCCAAAGACGGCGCAAATTTATTCCATAGTTTTGAACAATTTGGACTCGATGCCGGACAAGTAGCTAACTTCCTCTCCAATCCCAACATTCAAAACATTTTAGGACGCATCAATGGGGGAGATGCTTCTATTATTAACGGATTAATTCAACTCACCGGCGGAAACTCCAACCTTTACTTAATGAACCCTGCCGGGATATTATTTGGACCCAATGCTCAATTAAATGTCCCCGCTGACTTTTTCGCTACAACTGCCACGGGAATCGGATTTAGTCAAGGCAATTGGTTTAATGCCGTGGGAGATAATCAATGGTCCAATCTAGTTGGAAACCCCTCTCAATTTGCCTTTTCCACCCTCCAACCCGGTGCCTTAGTCAACCTCGGAAATTTAACCCTAGAACCGGGTAACAACTTAACCCTATTAGGCGGAACCATTCTCAATACCGGCACCTTATCCGCCCCTGAAGGCAATATAACCATTGCTACGGTTCCGGGAGAGAGTGTTGTCCGAATTTCTCAAGAGAATCACCTGTTAAGTTTAGAGGTAAATACGGAAATATTCGGAACAGCAATGCATGAATCGCAATCCTTGCCTGAATTGCTCACAGGTTCCGGTGCGACTCATGCCAATCAGGTAACCGTTAATGCCGATGGTAGCGTGCAGTTATCCGGTTCAGGAAGTCGCATTGATACGCAAACCGGAGATAATATTGCTTCTGGAAACATTGCTGCAACAGAGGGGCAAATTGCAGTCCTAGGAAATCGCATTGCCGTGATTGATGCGGATATCAATACATCAGGAAACAATGGCGGTGGAACCATCCTCATCGGTGGCGATATGCGCGGCAAAGGAACCGTGCCCAATGCCTTACAAACCTTTGTCAGCGAGGATTCTACTATTGCTGCCGATGCCACTGAATTGGGCAATGGTGGACGAGTGATTATATTTGCAGAAGAAACCGCCCAGATTTACGGAGACATCAGCGCCCGTGGTGGTATCTTAGGTGGAAATGGTGGGTTTATAGAAACCAGTGGATTGCAATTTATAGAAGTCACCACCGTTCCCAATGCTCGCCCTAGTTGTACGAATGTTCCCACCTGCGGAATCGGTGGAGAATGGTTAATCGACCCGAATAATATCGAGATTGTAGCTGGGGCGGGAAATAGTAATATTAACAATACAAATCCCTTTATGACGACCGGGGATGCAGCACAAATAGGGGTTGAACTGATTGTAGATGCGCTCAGGGGGGGGAATCAATCCGTAACGATTGAAACCGGAAATGGGGGGATACAAGAGGGAGATATTACCGTTAGTGCGCCGATTGATTATAACGGAATTGGGGAAAATAACACCCTAACTTTGAACGCACACAACAATATTATTATCAATGCCAATATTATTGACGGTGTTCCCGGTGGGGATTTTTTAAATCTGGTCTTGAATGCCGATATTGACAATGCCAATGGGGGAATGCTTTCCCTCTTCAATGCCACGATTAATACCGGAGGAGGCAACTTCACGGCAACGGGAAATGGAAATTTAGGCAATGCGGAAGGCGTTAGGATTACTAACAGTATCATCAACGCCGGAGGGGGGAACATCCAGCTTACTGGAACCGGATTTAGTGGAATCACAGGCAGTGATTACGCGGGTATTCTGATTAATCAAGGGAGTCGGATAGAAACTAACAAAAATGGGACGATTACTTTAAATGGAACAGGCGGTGCCGGGATTAACTGGAATACGGGGATATATAGTGAAAATACCACGATATCAGGCAATGCCGATATTACTCTGACTGGAACTGGCGGTAACGGTGTAGATTTCAATCGGGGAATCTTTTTGGATGGGGTGATAATCCAATCAGAAACCGGCAATATTCGAGTGATGGGTACAGGGGGTTATAGCACGGGAGAATTCAACCCGGGTATCAATATTCAAAAGAATAGCCGCCTGGAATCGGGGGGTGGAACGATTATTTTAGAGGGATTCGGTGTTAATGGGACTGACTGGACTGCCGGGATATTAATTGGTCAGTCTATCTTCTCTGCAACTGGAGATATTCGCTTCACGGGAACAGCTAAAGGGAGCGGAATCAATAATCGAGGGGTGAGTGTCATAAATCACACTCACCTTGAATCAACAACCGGAGCAATTGTTATCGATGGCATCGGGGGAACTGAGGGGTATTTTAATACAGGAGTAGCTATTCGAGATCGGGTTTCAGTTTCCGCTTATGAAGATATCCGATTGACGGGGTTAAGCAAAGGCACCGAAAATGTCAATGATGGAATTAGCTTAATGAATGGGAGTTCTTTGCATTCCAGAATGGGGTCGATTATCTTAGAAGGCACCGGCGCAAACGGGACGGTGGATAATTACGGCATTTATGTTGATAATAATGTTTCTATCGCTTCTAATTCCGGGGATATTCGCCTAAACGGTGTCGGGGGAAATGGGACGGAATTTGCCAATATCGGCATAATTTTTTTAGGGGTTAATCAGATAGAATCAACAGCGGGAAACATTACCCTAGAAGGGACTGGGGGAACTGGAACTGACCAAAATTATGGGATATCGATGGAGAGTTCAAACATTGCATCAGGGACTGGAAATATTCAAATCCGGGGAACTGGCGGTGATGCGACGGGAGGAATGAATCAAGGAGTGAGTCTAGTCAATGGTAGTAACATCCAGTCCCAAGCTGGAGCGATCGCCATCACAGGAACCGGCGGGACTGGCACGGATTCTAACATCGGAATTCTGATGGAAAATAGCACGGTTTCTGGGAATGGAACTATCTCACTCAATGGCACTGGACAGGGGACTGGTGAAGGTAATCTGGGAATTGAGGTTCAGAATAACAGTACCATCCAATCCACTGGAAGCGGACATATTCTGCTGGAAGGAATCGGCGTTAATGGTGCAGAAGGAATCGGATTTAGCAGCAGCTTTGTTAATCCGAATCAAACCGGAAAAGGCGAGGTTATTTTTCGAGGCAGTAATGTTAGTTTTCAGGAAGAGAGTCGGATTTCTAGTAATACTAACATCATCTTAGAACCGATCGCCCCGGGACAGGCGATCGCCATTCATGATGAAAGCGGGGAATACAGCCTCACAATGCCAGAATTGCTGATGTTAGACATCCCTAATGGGACCCTAACAGTGGGTTCAGAGACAGTCGGGGATATTTATGTAGGTTCTTTAGGAGAAATGGACCTCAGCAGTGCTAATTATGCGCTCACCTTCAAAACTGGGAGTCAGATTTATCTCACCAATAACATCATCACCAATAATCAAAATATCACCCTAGACGGAGCAGTTAATTTGCTCAATAATATTACCTTACGCACGGGTTCGGGTCATCTCATTTTTGGAGGGACGATAGATGGAAATTACACCCTAAACCTGGATGCCGGAATCGGTAATATCATCTTAAATGAACCCGTGGGCAGTCAAATCCCCTTGAACACTCTGGCGATCGCCAATGCTAATGATGTCACAAATCAGGCAATCACATCAGGCCATTTACTTCAATTAGCTGGCACAGGTCAGACTACATTTAATGGTCCAATCACCACCAATGGGCCAGATGGTATCATCTTAACTGGCAACCGATTTATGTTTTTAAATAGCGCGACAACCACAGGAAGTGGTTCGTTAAGCATTGCCAATCGTGATAATTTAGAAATTGCCAATATTTTAAATTTAGAGGGAGCATTTCAGCAGACTGGAACCGGGGAGGTCACCCTTTCTAGCACCATTAATACCAACAACAGTTCTATCAGTTTTAATGCTCCGGTCATCTTAACGGGAGAGGCAATTTTAAACCCAGGAACGGGCAGTCTGGCATTTGGGTCACGCTTGGAGATGGGCAATAACCCTTTAACGTTAACCGCTGGACAAATTGATTTTAATGGGCCGGTTATAGGAACGAATACCCTCACCTTGCAACCGGCAAATCGTACCCAAAATATCACCCTAGGAAATCTCTCCAATACTGGAAATAGCTTAGATTTAACCAGCAATGATTTAGCCCAAATTCAAAATGGATTTACCGGGATTACTATCGGGCGTCCTGACTACTCTGGGGAAATTTCTATAGTCAATCCTATCACATTTTTGGATCCAGTAACCCTAGAGGCCGGGTCAGGATTTATTTCCCTCAATAGCAAGATTACCGGGTTAGATAATGCAGCGGTTTCTCTGAATGCCGCTACGGTTTACCTCAACTCCGATATTCTGACCAATCAGAACGATATTGCCCTGAGTGGAAATATTATTCTAGGGGAAAATGTCACCCTCAGTACCGATATCGGAGGTGGCAATCTTAATATGATTGGCACGATTGATGGCAACCCCAACTTAACCCTAGACTCAGGAACGGGTAACATCATTCTGAATGAGGCCGTGGGGAGTCAAACCGCATTAGGAAATTTAACGATTATCAATGCGAATGATGTCACCACTGAGGCAATCACTGCCGCGAGTCTGACTCAATCCGCAGGGACGGGAACGACAACATTTAATGGAGAAATTACCACAACGGGGGCAAATGGGATTAACCTAACCGCTAATACTATTCTCTTTAACAGTCCCGTGACGACAACAGGAAATAGTCCCGTCACCCTGGCGAATACCAACCCCTTAGAAATTACGACTCCCTTTACCTTAGACGGTGGATTCCAGCAAACGGGTACGGGAACAGTCACGCTTTCCAGTGAAATTATAACCAACAATCATGATATCGGTTTTACGGCCCCAGTTACCCTAAATCCAGGGGCAAGTTTAAATCCGGGAATAGGGGGAATTGCTTTTGGTTCGAGTCTGGATGCGGGGAACAATCCCCTGATTTTAAGGGCGGGAGAAATCGATTTTAATGGTCCAGTTACCGGCAGTAGTACCCTGAATTTAGAACCGGCAACCCTGACTCAAACTATCACCCTGGGAAATGCTACGGATGCTGGGGATAGCTTAGATTTGACCCAAAATCATTTAGCTCAAATTCAGGATGGGTTTACGTCAATTACGATTGGACGCCGGGATTCAACGGGAGGAATTGTTATTGTTAATCCTCTGAGTTTTACGGATCCGGTAATTTTGCAAGGGGGTTCGGGAGCGATTTCGGTGGATGGGATGATTACGGGTTCAGATAATGCAGCAATTTCCCTGAATGCCGCTACAATTTACCTCAACTCTGATGTCGTAACGACCCAGAATGATATTACTTTCACGGGGAATCTAATTCTCGGCAACGATATCACCCTCACCACGGACAATGATGGTGGGAATATTAAGATTGTGGGTAATATTGATGGCAATGCGGGCGCGAGTGCTACCTCACCGGGTTTGACTTTGAATGCCGGAACGGGGGTGATTGAAGTGCGGGGAAATATTGGAGAAATTTCCCCTTTAAATCGGTTAACGGTGACAACGGAACAGACCATTTTGGGAGGAAATGTCAGCACGAATGGAGGGGATATCACCTTTAACAGCGCGATCGCCCTCGGGGAAAATACCCAAATTACCACAGGTGAGGGTTCCGGCAATATTCTCTTCCAGAGTCTCATTGACAGCGAAACCAATTTACCTCAAAATCTCACCCTCAGTGCGGGGGTGGGAAATATCACCTTTAATCGTGCAGTCGGCAGTCGGCAACCGTTAGGGAATCTAAACATTCTGAATGCCGGAAATATAACCGCACTGGATACCATTGCCGCAGGGAGTTTCCGCGCACTGAGTACCGGAACTATCACCCTTCAGGGGAACTTAACCACCACGACGGCACAAGGAGTTGAATTAATCAGCGAAAATGCTCTGACCGTTGCTGATATTATCACCAATGGAGAGCAACTCACTCTAGAAAGTCAGTCGGGAAATGTCCAAACTGGGAATTTAGATGCCTCTTCTGCCACAACCGCAGGTAATATTACAGTCACCAGTACCCAAGGTGAAATCATCACCGGCAATCTCACTGCCTCCGGGGTCAACCAAGGGGGAAATATTACCGTGATGGCGGAGATTGCCATTACTGCCGGTGCGATCGACTCCAGCGCTACCATTGGAGATGCGGGGAATGTGTTTCTTGATCCGATTGGGGATATCCAAGTCTCCTGGATTAACTCACAAGGGGGAACCAATGGCAGAGGCGGTAACATCTTTATCGAAACCACCGGAGGATTGTTCCGCGCCACGGATTCCTTTGCCAGTGCGTATTCTCCGACGGGTTTTGCCAGTATTTCCTCGGCAGGGGGGACTGGTGGCGGGAGTATCACTTTAAATCATGCGGGAGGAGATGATATTGACCCGATTGAAGGGTTTGAAATTGGCAATCCCCTGTTTAACGGCACTCGGGATGTGATTACCACTGGCACATCTACTCTCAATATTGGGGAAATCTTCCCTCGTTCTATTACCCAGGGAAATATTACTGTTGCCACGGATGATGGCGTTGATCCGATACCGGAACCGGAACCCTTACTCGCGCCAGAAGCAGAACCGACACTACTACCGGCAGCAGAACTTCCGGCAGAACCCTTACCCGCGCCAGAAACCGAACTCCCTCCAGAAGCGGAACTTCCTCCAACAGAGGAACCTTTAACCGCGCCAGAAGCGGAACTTCCTCCAGCAGCAGTACCTGCATCGGCATCTCCAGATTTCATTCCCCCGGGGATAAGTCCTCTAGGGGAACCTTTGTCCGCACTGGCACCAGAATCTGTACCCCAGGAAGGCAGTGAACCTGAACTGCTTTCAACCGGGGAACCCCCATCAGAACCAGCAGCAATACCGAGTATAACTCCACCGGAAATCATCCCATCCACCCAGGGAAATGGCACTCCAGTACAACCTGTACCGACCCAAATACCAAATCTGAATCCAGCAGCAGAGATGACGCCAGAATCGTTGCTGACGGTTTCTCCTTCACGAAATCTGCCGTTGTTCCCTTCACGGTTAGAACCGGAACCGGCAGTGAGTGCCTCTATCCCCTCGGCGATCGCCGTTGAAACTGAATCCAGCACCTCGGTGGACAGTCAATCAGACGCGACAGGAAAACCCTCTGGTTTACCCTTAGAATCGTCTCACAGTTCTGAACCGATTACAGCAGGGTCGTCGATAGAACTTGAGTTAGACGTGGAAGTGACGACTTTGGAAGAAGCGTTATCTCGGGAGTATATGGACTATTTTCAAGACTCGACTGCGGTGGATATCCAATCCCTCAATGAAGTCCGACAAGTGCTGCGGCAAACCGAGGAGGTGACAGGAATCAAAACCGCTGTGGTGTATATCGTGTTTGGACGAACGGAGTTGTCTGAAAATGCTGCTTTAATTTGTCCCACTGGCGATCGCCATGAGGAGTGGCAGCGTACCCGAGAAGAGGAATTAGGATGGCCTTGCGATCGCCATCCCGATGACCCGGTAGAATTATTAGTGGTAACCGGACCTCATCAACCTCTACGGATTCAAATTCCCGAGGCCAATCGTGCACAGGTTGAGAAATTGACCTTGGAAATGCGTGGGGAAATTACCAATTTTAAAATGATCCACACTCACCGCTATCTCCAGTCATCTCAACAGCTTCATCGTTTGTTGATTGAACCCATTGAACCCACCCTGAAACAGCGAGGCATCCAAAATCTAGCCTTTATTCCGGATGCTGGAGTGCGATCGCTTCCCTTTGCGGCACTCCATGATGGCGAAACCTTTTTGATTGAACGGTACAGTCTGGCCGTGATGCCTAGTTTTAGTCTCACCCAACCTGTCTATGCTAACTTGAAAACCGAGAAAGTTTTGGCAATGGGCGCTTCTAAATTTCTGACTTTAGATCCTCTCCCTGCGGTTCCAGTTGAGTTAGAGACTATTATTTGTCAGACGCAGCTTGGGTCCGAGTCTTGTTGGCCTGGTGAACGATTTTTGAATGAAGAATTTACCCTTGATATCTTAAAGCAGCGGGGAAATCAAGGAGATTTTCGCATCATTCATTTGGCAACTCATGCCGATTTTCAACCGGGAGACCCGGGGGAATCTTATATTAAATTATGGAATCACCGCTTACCTTTTTCCGAAATGAAAGCATTACAATGGAGTAATCCAGAAGTGGAATTATTAGTGTTGAGTGCCTGCCGGACTGCCATTGGAAATGAACAGGCGGAGTTAGGATTTGCTGGGTTAGCATTACAGTCTGGGGTGAAATCTGCGATCGCCTCGTTGTGGTATGTCAGTGATGAAGCGACATTAGGATTAATGAAGGAATTGTACCAAGCGTTGCGATCGGCACCCATTCGTTCGGAAGGATTGCGCCGCGCACAACTGCAACTCTTGCGCGGGGAGGTTCGATTTGAGAATGGACAATTGGTGGGTTCTGATGGGGCGATCGTCCTACCACCGGAACTCTCCCACTTGCAAAGCATAGACCTTTCCCATCCTTATTATTGGTCCGGATTTATAACCATTGGTACTCCTTGGTAACCTGATGGGAAGAAATAATCAGGCGATTGTTGAGAGTGTGGGTTTAGGGAATGCGACTGCTTGGGTTAATTGCGATCGCCCACTAAGGCTGAAATAATCGCTTCAAAGAGTTCTGTGGGTTGGGTGGTACAGCCGTTTGCACCCAGTCGTTTCGCTTCGCTTTGGTGTTCCGTGAGGATGATGCGATCGTAGAGGATATAAGGCATATAATAGCCCGATCGCCGGATTTCTTCGAGTAGGGTGTAACCGGCGCGATCGTCTGGGGGACGTTCGATATCCGAGATGATTGCATGATAGGGACTGGCTTTTATTTGGGCGATCGCCTCTTCCGTATTCCGAGAAAAACTACATTGAACCCCTAAGACTTCTAAGGCTTTTTGCTCATAACTATTTTCTTCTAAGCAATCATTTACCCATAGCACCTTTTTGGTCAGCAATTCCTCAGAAATTTTAGGGTCAGAAACGCGGGCGATCGCATGAATAATTTTTCGATATTCATCATTTACATCCGTATCTTCCCCATTATCTGAGGACTCTTGACTGGATTTTTTCTGTCCTGAAGCTGCGCCTAGCATTGCCGCTGACTCCAGTTGTCGCTTAACACTGGCCTCCACTCCCGATGGCCCTGCTTTTAAGCTAAATTCGCTAACATTATTGAGGAGTTTCTTTAAAGAGTCTCCAAAGTAAACCACGAAAAAAACGGCAAAAGCAGGCCAGATTACGGCCTGGATTAGGGAGATGATTCCATTGAAAATTTCGTTGATTCTATCAGAATTCATGTTTTGTACAAGCTCAACTCCCTGAACTATCGTTGCCCCTTTCGGACCATTTTTAATCCATATAGATATAATTCTGCCACAGCATAGACCCCGGGGGGAGGGTCTTGAGGACGAGTCCGTTTTGTGAAAATACCCGCATCAATCATATCACGAATCCGGCTTGTTAATTGGTCATTATTTAACTTCCAAAGCTCCCCTAGGCGAGTGGCATCAATCGGAGAACGCTCCTCTGCTAGTTGATTTAAAGACTCCGCTAGTTCCGGATACTCATTCCGAACTTCATCCACTCGTTGTTCCGACACATAAGGAAACGCATCAATCAGTGCTTTCGGACGCACAATCACCTCCGCACTGTATTCCGTTGAAATCTCTTTCTCTTTTTTAACGGCCTCCTCTAGGAGTAAAATGAGGCTACGGGGGAAGCGATTCTCTTGACTATCCTCAATTCGGGTGCGAATCCAATTATAGGTATAGGCTTTTTTCCCCTTTCCCATTCGTTCCCCCCAAAGTGGATATAAGCTTTTTCGTAATTGCTCTAGCTCAATCCTATTCAATCGTTCTACTGTTACCCCAAATTGATTCCCTAACCAATCTCGAAAAGCCTCTGAACTTTTTAAAATTTGACGCAATACCAGTCGCCATAGGTCCGCTTCATCCCAGCGTAATGGTAGAGTTTTTGCTGTTGTGTAATGTCCTTTGTTTGTAAAATTAAGTTGTTCCCAAATATCTTCCCGTAAAAATATTTTAGGGACAATTTTACCGAGGGCAGATCCATCCTCCAACCACCAAGCCAGCAGCGCATTTAGTGCTTGTCTGCGACGATTATAATCAGCTTCTGCATGACCAAATCCCACATCAAGTTCATCATAGAGGAGCCATACCCGTTGATGATGCTCTTGCAACCAGCGATTGATAGCCCTTAATTGATCCCCCGCTTTTGATGCAGCTTGTGGAGATTTAGCACGCTGTACTAACCAGGAGACTATGCTCTCATGGGATGGGTTCTGTTCAGCACTTAAAGTTCCTAATTCTTTATCAAAATCCGGAAGAGAACGGAACTCGGGTTTAGCATGGCACAGTTGTAATAAAGCGTAGTTAAGCCAAAAGTTTTGCCAGCTATTCTCCCCGACTTGGTGTTCATAACTTCTGATATCTATGCTTCCTAAAATAGGTCCTTCTAATCGTTGTTCTCCATGTCCGGGAATAAAACAAACATCCCGGAGATCAACATCGGATTCAGCGAGTTGTTTGGCTTCATCTGGCTGCTCTACAAAAAATCTAAATAATAAACTCTTTCCGCTTCCTTTAGCCCCCCGAATTAACCAAGTTTTTTGATTAAGAAAATTGGGAAAATCTTCGGTCTTTTGAAAAATATTGGGAATCTCACTAGCTTCAATGTCTTGTGCTCTAGGCGCTTGAAATTGAAGTTGATTTAAAATTGCTTTCCGATCAAGACTGGGTTGGATCGGTTTTTGGGTAATATCCGGTAAGCTGGCATCGATCTTCTCAGCAATAGGCAAATAAGCCGTGATTAGGCTATCAGGAACATCATTAACAAGACTTGATAAAGTGATCAGACTGGGGTTGTAATACACTTTATCGTAAAGCTCACTCACGGTTGTTCCTTGGGGGATGCCCCAATTTTCTTCAATCCAGTTTTCAACTCGGTCAATCGAGATTTGAAGCTGATCCGGTGCAACGCTAGGCATCGGAGTGAGCAAAAATCGGAGATCCGGCTTGCCTCGGTACTGACGCTGTTTAAGAATCCCTCGGACAACCCACTTTAACCCTTCAAAGCTTTGATCTGTGGGGGAAAAGCAGAGGATGGCAGTATCTGCTAAATCAAACAAGGCGATCGCACTGGTGTCATTAAAACCCGGACGCGCATCAATCAGAATAATATCCGGATTAATTTTAGCTTTAATATCTTCAATTAACTGACTAACGGGATTAACTTCCCTTTTATAAAACAGTTGTAACGTTCCCCGATCCAAATCAGCCAATCGATGAATGTAATTTTCGTCATACTCTCCAGCCGGAACTAAAAATAATTCACCTCGACTGCGTAAATTAATCCCAGCGATACAATTTTCCAGACTCGGAATATCTTGATCGGGAGTTAAAAAGCGTTGGTGTAGATAATCCACCACACCATACTGTTCTGAATTAGATCGATCCATGTCCGGTTTAAATAAAATAGAAATTCCGGGCGCTTCTAGATCTAAATCGACCATCACGACTCGACGATTGCGGCGGGCTAAAATACCGCTCACTAACCCTAAAGCGGTGGAACGACCAACACCACCCTTGAAGGAGTAAAATGTGACCACTAATGGACGAGGAGAAATCTCCTCGTCCAACAAGTCAGCTACTTGATCGGGTTCGGGTGCCATTAACAGATCGGACCAAAGTGGTAAAGGAAGCTGAATAGATTCTGGACCCTGTTCATCCGCCTCTTCTGGAGTCAACAACTGATAGCCTGAAACGGGGTATTGACCTAAATTGAAATCAATCGGTGCTAGTAAGTCATCAATTTTATTTTCTCGTTCTTCTAACGACAGCCTTTCAAAGCAACGAGTCACAATATAGATTTTTATCCACCCCAATGATGTCCGTTTTACCCGGACATTGGCTTGCTCATCTTCTAGGTAAAGTTCTTTTTCCAACTGAGTTATGATTTCTTGAGGAACATTTGTAAAATCCACTAATTATTCTCCTTGTTGACTTAAAATTAATTGGTATATTTTTTTAACCGCCTCTATAAAATTTTTACATTCCTGTTCATCCCCTAATTTATTTGAGTAGCGCAAATCATCACTACGCCATAAGGAGCAAACCGTAGTCCAGGCAGTTTTATAACCTTTGGTTCTATCCAGCTCAATAGCTTTTTCAATCGACTCAACATTTCCTAATAATTGGGTCAGATTGTGCAAATTTGAACCCTGGAGTCCATCTTTAAAGGGTTTAGTTTCCTTTAAATTCGATTTTTCTTCTTTATAACAAATTAATGATTTCAAGGAACATTCGATAGCATAACCGCCTAAATACATAGAACCCGTCCACCGATGACTATCAAACAATGATTCCGCATCTTCTAGCCGACGACGGGAAGCACCTAATTGTAAACGCCTATCATAGCTATCTGGAGCTTTTGCTTTTGCCAAGCATTATACCTCTCTTGTTAGTTTTTTTACTAGACTAGACTAGCATATTGTAGGATTTTTTGCAACTTACTCTCTAATTTTTAAAATGGTTAAATTAAATTAAATTAGCCATTCAGCGGAAATCTCTACTGGAGCAGAGGTAACTGTCACGAACATTCCTTTTTTTTCTGATTTCTAAACAACATAAAATCGCTTCTAAAATATGTCTCCTTGCTTTTTCAACACTCTTGAATTGATTGAGCTATATCGCAATACCTAGGGAATTTAGCCTAAAAAATTAAACCTCCTCCCAACCCACCAAATTTTTGCTCTAAAAATTCTGCAAAAACTTTATATTTTTGGGGTTTTTGAAAATATTATTACCCGGCCACACTGTGTTAGAATCATCAGTTCCAAGGCAGACTCAAAGACAAGGCGAATGGGAATCTGCTGGACCTTGGAACGCAACTCGATGACAGAATCATAGTCAAAAATTAGACTGGCAAAAATACATCGGCGTCTTGGAGTGCCGTTGCTACCTCGTCCGGTTTTGCAGTGAGGTCTCTGTCACTAAAAACCCGAATATCCAACTCAGGACAGCGCGAAATTGCCACTTGTGCGGCCTGCCGGTACAAGTCGGCGTTAAAGGATTCAAATCCCGCAATTAAAACAATCCGTTTCATAAATTGATTTGATTAATTTGACTGGTTTAATTGTAGCGGAATAATTGGAAGTTGGGAAATGGTATGGTAGAATTGAGAGAGTCGTTAACTCCCGCAGTCCTATGACCCTCGCTACGGCCAAACGCTTTACTATTGAAGAGTATCATCGTCTCATCGAACTGGGATTTTTCCCGGAAGGCGATCGCACTGAATTAATCCAAGGAGAAGCAATTGAAATGGTCTCGAAAGGTAAACCCCATGCTGTTTGTTGTATGAACCTGAACGAACTACTTATTTTAATGTTGTCAGGTCAAGCTAAAATTCGCTGTCAGGACCCGATTACCCTGCCGAATCATACCGAACCGGAACCAGATTTTACCCTGGTAAGAAACCGGGACGATAACTACCTCTCCCATCATCCGATGCCAGATGATATTTTGCTGATTATCGAAATTGCCGATTCTTTTTTGGACTACGATCGCCAGGTGAAATTACCCTTGTATGCTGAAGCGGGAATTTCAGACTATTGGATTGTTAATTTATTAGAAAAGCAACTGGAAATTTATACGACTCCTTATCAAAAATTAAGCGGAACCTTTGACTATCGGCAAAAACAAGTCAAGTTACCGAATGAAACGGTTTCTATTCCCGGGTTTGAGGAATTAATCCTGGACCTGAATCGAGTGTTTCCAGCAATTTCTCCTTAATCCCTGTCCCAATCCTGTTAGTTGGAGGGAGAGGATAGCTGTAATTTATGTCTATAGATAGATGTAATCACCGCCGACATGAATTTATAAGACCTAAAGACGGAGGCCGCTATCAGTCGAAAGGCAGAAAAATTACTGGGAGTGCCCCGATCGTCTGGCGATCGCGCTAAAACGATACAAAGAGCGTAAATTGCCTCTGTCGATCGCCAAGTCTCTATCTCCAAATCAGGTTATGCAACTACCAAGTCTGTCTCCCTTTAATGGCATATCCCCCGCCTGCCTGGGGATATACCTTCCCCCGATTACGATCGCCCTGCTGTCGGTGATGATTGCCGGATGTAATCCGAGTATCCTATTCGAGGCAACTGCTGCACCGGCGGTGGAGTCGATTTCCAAGTCTGCTGAGGAGAATCCCGACCCGGTTTCGGAAGCAGTCGCCAAGGCAACCCTAGCGGCTAATTTAACCCAAAGTGCCAGGACATGGGAACAGTGGGATAGGGTGGCACAGCATTGGCAGGAGGCGATCGCCCGATTGGAAACCGTATCCAGGGAACATTCTCACTGGGATTTTGCCCAACAAAGACTCCCGGTTTATCGCAAAAACCTCACTTATGCCCGCCAGCAATTTGACCGATTAGACCCCTTGAAACCCGCCCTCACTAAAGGAGGTCGAGCCTCTGTTCTCACTCGCGTTGCCCGTGATAAACGGGACTGGGAGGAAGGTGTACAGGCTTGGCAGGACGCAGTGACGCAGTTACAGGTAATCCCGGCAACCTATCCCCAGTATTCTCTCATTCAACAAAAGCGGGTGGAATATGAGAGAAACCTCACTTTTTCTGAACAAAAACTCTTGGAATTTCACCCCTTTTATCAGGGAATAGCTAAAGCAGAGGAAGCCAAGGAACTGACTAAAACTGCCTCAACGATGGAACAATGGGAGAAAGTTGCCCTGGTGTGGAAACAAGCCCTTGCCATCTTAGTCAGCATTTCCCCGGACGATGAAAAAGCAACCTTAGCCGCCCCAAAAATCCCAGAATACGAAAGCCATCTCACTCAAGTGCATCAGCAAATTGCCCAGCTTGACCCTTATAGTCGGGCAGTCGATCAAGTGGAAAGCGCCCGAAAGCTGGAAAAAACGGCGAATTCAATGGGGGAATGGGAAGCGGTGAGGGGGGAGTGGCAAAAGGCGATCGCTCACCTCAAAAGCGTCCCTCCCAGCCATTCCAAACGAGCCTTGGCGGAACAACTCTTAGCCGAATCTCAGCTAAATCTGGCTTACACAGGGGAACAAATCGAGCAAACTGACCCCTTTGAGCGCGCTGTGGCGACTGCGGAAACGGCCAGCCAACTCACAAAATCAGCCTTTTCCCTCTATGACTGGAATGCGATCGCCTCTCAATGGCAAGAGGCGATCGCCCTCCTGCAAACCGTCCCTCCCACTCATAGTAAACATCCCTTAGTCGCACAAAAAATCACCGCTTATCAGACCGCTTTGGACTATGCCATTCAGCAGTCCCAGCAATGGTTACAGCCTTTTTCTACTTCCTCACCTCCCAGCAATTCTCTCGCGAAAAACCCCTTGTAACAGTCCCGAGGGGGCTCATCGCTGTGGTTGATCACTTCAGCCAATCTCCAGGATAACATCTTCCTATCAATCCGGAATTTAGCTTAAAGGTCAGCAACGCTCCAAGAGTCTCTACAATAGATACAATAGAAGAGGGGCGATCGCCCTGGGTTCACCTCTACCATCAATTAAGGATATCCTTCATGCTGACTACCACCCGCATTCGTGACGTGATTGAGGCCCAACGCCAATTTTTTGCCACAGGTAAAACCAAAGACCTCGACTTTCGCATCGAACAACTGAAACGGCTTAAACAAGCCGTTATTGATAGCAAAGAACTCGTCATTGATGCCCTGAATAAAGACCTAAAAAAGTCTGAATTGGAAGCCTATTTGACCGAAGTCGGCGTCATTCGAGAAATCAATTATGTCCTCAAACATCTTAAATCCTGGGCCAAACCTAAAACTGTCGCCCGTCCCCTCGACCAATTCCCGAGTGTGGCGCGAATTTATCCCGATCCATTAGGCGTTGTTTTTATTGTCAGCCCTTGGAATTACCCCTTTCAGTTAACTATTTCTCCCTTACTCGGGGCCATTGCTGCTGGGAATTGTGTCACCTTAAAACCTTCGGAAATTTCGGGTCATACCTCGCGCCTTGTCGCCGACTTAATCCGCAAAACCTTCGACCCAAGTTATATTGCCGTAGTGGAAGGCGGGGTGGAAGTTTCTCAGGAGTTATTATCCCAAAAATTTGACCATATCTTCTTTACTGGCGGGACTCAAGTTGGCCGAATTGTCATGGAAGCGGCGGCCAAACATCTTACCCCTGTCACCTTAGAACTTGGCGGAAAAAGTCCTTGTATTGTCGAAACTGATATTGACCTGCCGACTGCTTGCAAGCGGATTGTTTGGGGGAAATTTATCAATGCGGGTCAAACTTGTATCGCCCCAGATTATCTGTTGGTTAATCGCCGGATTAAACGAGATTTGTTAGTGGGAATTGAACGGACGATTACCGAATTTTTTGGTCAAAATCCGGCCAATAATCCTGACTATGGCCGGATTATTAGTGACAAACAATTTGAGCGTCTGCGGGGGTTACTCCAGGATGAAGAAGTTCTGGTTGGGGGTCAAACTAATGCAGGCGATCGCTATATTGCGCCCACGGTTCTCGATGGCGTCTCCCTCACCTCCCCGATTATGCAAGAGGAAATTTTTGGGCCAATTTTGCCGGTTCTGGAATATGATAAACTAGACGAGGCGATCGCCATCATCAACCAACGACCTAAACCCCTCGCCCTTTATCTGTTTTCCACCGATAAACAACAGCAGCAACAAGTCCTCAGAGAAACCTCAAGCGGTGGCGTTTGCCTCAACGATACCATCATGCATCTGGGGGTTTCTGAATTACCCTTTGGTGGCGTCGGGGACAGTGGTATGGGTTCTTATCATGGTAAAGCCAGTTTTGATACCTTTTCTCACTCCAAAAGTGTGTTAGAAAAGTCTTTCCGCTTTGATTTAAATTTCCGCTACCCGCCTTATAAAAACAAGTTGGAGTTTATCAAACGGTTCATCGGGGGGTAGGGTAATCAGATAATTTTCAACCCGGGCAAACATCAGCAATAACTTCAGTCGTTATTTCTTCCAATGTTCGTAGTAACGACTTCAATCGTTACTACGAACCTAAGAGGGATAACGAACTTAGTAACTATAAGGATTGTTTTAGAGTCCTATAGCAATCCTAAATGATTTATGGCATCTTCATCTCCCCTCTCCCCCTTTGGGCCGCCTTATGTTGGGGGTGAGGGCATTCCACAACGGATAAAGGATCTGCTATAGACACCGAATCTGCTACCTGTCCCCCAGCGTTCTCTCAAGGTCTCAATCGCTCGATCGCCTTATTCGATCCAATCACGACCATCACCGTTCCCCCCAGGAGTCGCCGGTTCGCGGGAGGATTAATCTCAAATTTTTCATCTTGACTAACAGCTAGGACATTTAGACCGTAGCGATTGCGAAGTTCGAGTTCAGCAATGGTTTTACCGTGGAAGGTGGGGGGTACAATGGTTTCTACGATGCTATGTTCTGGGTCAAGTTCAAAGCGATCGAGGATACTGGGAGTGGTAATGGTCCGCGCCAAGGCACAACCCATTTCCCGTTCTGGAAACACCACATGATCGGCCCCTACTTTCTTGAGCAATTTCATGTGAATTTCCGAGGAAGCTTTTGCAACAACGTGCTTAACCCCAGCCTCTTTGAGGTTAAGAGTTGTAATAATACTCTGGGCCAAGAAATTCCCGATCGCCACAATCACCGTATCGAAATCCGTCATTCCTGCCTGTTGAATCGCCGAGGGTTCGGTCGTGTCCAGTTGCAATGCGTGTGCTGAAATTTGTTCGCTCACTGCTTGGGTGACTTTTTTTTCATCTACGTCAATGGCGAGGACTTCATACCCCAATCCATGTAGGGTATCACAGACGGCGCGACCGAAGCGCCCTAACCCAATCACGGCAAATTGCTTATTGTCTGAACGCAGATTGCGAAAGAAATTCAGAGACGATAGATTCACAGGCGCTACCTTGGATTGGAATCAATGGATTCAGATGCCACTAGAAATGCCATCTCATTCGTGAATGCCGCCAACTGCTTCGTGAATCCAGGCTTTGGAATCCATTGCGCCCCCTCAGCTGAGAGGTGGTGACGGCAAGAGCATGATTTACTTTTGTTAGAGTACCAACTTTTTGGGGAGATTTGTACTTAGGAATATCGGAATTGGGGAGGATTGAGAAGAGGGAACTCTCCCCAATCCCATTATCCCATCATCCTACTAACAAATTTTCCTCTGGATAGCGGATGTTGGAGGGTTTGGGGTCTCCAATCATGGCGCTCATTAGTATGACCATTCCCACCCGGCCTACATACATCGTGACGATGATCACCAGTTGGCCGAGGGTGGAGAGGCTGCCGGTGATCCCCATAGACAAACCGACGGTGGCAAAGGCGGAGATGACTTCAAAGAAAAGCTCGATAAATTCTATGTTGGGGTCGCTGATCGCCAGCAAAATGGTGGCAACCACGACGACGCCGAGGGAACTGAGGACCACGGCAACGGCTTTCAAAATCAGTTCGGGGGGAATTTGGCGTTCAAAACAGAGGACCTGGTTGCGTCCCTGGAGTACGGAACGGGTGCAGCTTGCCAGTACACGGACTGTGGTAGTTTTGATGCCGCCTCCGGTACTGCCTGGAGAGGCCCCGATAAACATTAAGGCAATGGTGATAAACAGGGCCGCTGTGGTCATTTGACCGATATCAAGGGTATTAAATCCGGCAGTACGGGTGATGACGGACTGAAACCATGCACTGAGTATCCGTTCGAGGAAATCTGCATTTCCTAGGGTTCGGGGATTTGAGGATTCGGTGAAGAAGAAGGCGATCGTGCCTAGAATCAACAGTAACAGGGTGGTGCTGGTGACAATTTTAAAATGAAGGGAAAAGACGACTCGTTCGGGATTTCGGGAAATGCGATCGCGCACCCACATATACATTTCCATGATGACTTGATAGCCAATCCCCCCAAAAATCACCAATAAGGTGATGACCAAATTCATGGGGATGGATCCGGCATAAGCCATTAAACTATCGGCAAACAAACTAAACCCAGCATTGTTAAAGGCGCTAATGCTATGAAAAATTGCCAGCCACAGGCTATTGTTAAAGCCGAAGTCTGGGGTAAAAATCAACAGGAGTACGAACATCCCGGTTAGTTCAAAAACTAGGGTCATGGCAACAATGGAACGCACCAAGGGGACCACCCCGGACATTTCTGCGGTATCTAAGGATTTTTGAATAGCTATTCGGTCTCGCAATCCCAAGCGCCGTCCGAGTAGCAGCAGCAGAAAGGTGTTGGCAGTCATGTAACCGAGTCCACCCAGTTGAATCAGCAAGACAATGAAAAATTCGCCTAATCCAGAATAATGGGTGCCGGTATCAACGACGATTAAGCCGGTGACGCAGACAGCAGAGGTGGCGGTAAATAAAGCAGTGACGAAATTGTTCCAGGTCCCCTCACTGGTGGAGACGGGCAGCAGCAGCAGAAATGTGCCGATCGCAATTATCACCAGAAAGCCGAGACAAATCGTTCTAGCAACAGTCATGATATTTTAGCTTTGAGATTGTTTTGATTTTAGGGTGAAGCGTCGATCGCCGATCAAGTCAGTACAAGTCTGGGGGGGAGCATCTCAATTTTGAAAAGAGACCTAACCCCCCAGCCCCCTTCCCTAGTAGGGAAGGGTGAGAAAGACGTCAATTCCCCCCGGACCTTGCAGGGGAGGGGGGCAGGGGGGAGAGGTCAGATCGGTTTTTAGGCAAAATTGAGATGCTCCCTTCTAAAATCCATGTTTTTGAATTTGCGCTTGCAGGTAGGCGTCGGGTTCGCTGGGGTCGAAAAGGCCAAATTTTAGTTTTTCATCCCGTAGGATGAGGGTGGGTGGGGTCTGTCCCAGTTGTTTGGCAAGTTGTCGGGCTAATCCGGTCAGAAATACTTCGTCAGCGATCGCCTCGTGGGGGACATTTTGCCGGTCCAATATTCCCCATCGGGCAAACTGGGTAGTAATCCAGTAGGAAAAGCTTTTCCAGGGATAGGGGTCGAAATCAATGCGATCGCTCACGGTCCGGATATTCCCTAATCCATCGTCAAATTTTCCAATTAAGACGGCTTCTAATACCGATTGCGGCTGATTCAGGTATTCCGGCGCGGCGATCGCCTGAGCAATTTCCAGGCGATTGCCTGGATTTCGGGCATAATTACAGCCATCAATAATGGCTTTATTCAAAGCGCGAAAGGTGCTGGGATGTTCATCAATCCAAGGTTTAGATGCTGCAAAAGAACAACAGGGATGTCCCTCCCATAGGTCTTTGGTCAGCAGGTAAATAAACCCCACTTTTTCATAAACCGCTTGTTGAGCATTGCCATCGGGCATCAGAAAGCCATCAATTTCTCCTGCTTTCATCAATTCAATCGCCTGGGGAGGCGGTACTATTTTCAGGTTAATATCTCGGTCTGGATTAATATTATTACTCGCCAAATAATACCGTAATAATAAGTTATGCATCGAATAGCGGAAGGGAACGCCCAGGTTTAAGCCTTTAAAATCTTTGGCTTCTTTGACTTTATCCTGATGTTTAAGCGCCAAAACAATCGCTTGACCGTTAATATTTTCAATGCTTGCCAGTTTAATCGGAAAGGGTTGAGACCCCAAGCCCAAAGTCATGGCGATCGGCATGGGGGAGAGCATATGATAGGCATCTAGTTCCCCAGCGATCGCCGAATCTCTGACCTGTTCCCAACTCTCCATTTTTACCAGTTCTACGTTTAATCCATATTTCTGATAAAAACCTAGGGGTTGGGACATAATAATCGGTGTGGCACAAGTGATGGGAATAAAGCCGATTTTGAGATTGGTTTTTTCTAACTGGCTAACCGGGGATGAGTCGGGGTTTTCAGGGTCAGGAATAGCGCAATTAGTTAAAACAGTCAAGGCAGCAGCGATCGCCACTTGTTGCAAAAATTTACGCCGGGTAAACGGACTGTCTGGCAGGGTATCTCGAATGCCGCCCTCGGCGTCAACTCCATAAGCTGAAGCCATCACTGCCTCAATTCCCCCAAACCGGGCGATCGCCTCGCCAGCCCACTGTTCCGACTCGGCGATTAAGGGATTGAGCAGGGATTCACTACTGCGGGGAAAATTTTCAGGGCAGTGATGATTTCCGGTGACAATTTCCCCTAGAGAATGGTTGGACAATTTCTGCCAAGCCTCTCTCAAATTCAGGACATCTGCGGGGGGATTTATGTCGCAGTTCCCTGGGGAATGAATCCGGCCACAACTACAGAAAACTGAGGATAAATTATGATTTTTGGGGCGTGATAAAGGGTTAGTTTGAAGCATATTACAATTGGGAGAATTGGGAGAATTGGGTAGAGATGATATTTCCTAGGCTATAAACCCGGTTTTTAACGAATACTATACCGGCATCCTAGACCATTGCTTTCAACTCTTGGGCAGCATGATTAAGTTGTTGGATGGCGATTTTGACCTGAGTGATACCGGCGGCATTTTCTCGGGCAGAGATATCAATGGTATTGGTGGCATCAAGCACTTCATGGATTGCCGTAGCTTGTTGTTTAGCAACGAGGGCAATTTCGGCGGTACTCGCAACAACTTCATCAATGGCTGTACGAACTCCTTGAAATGCCTCAGCAGTTTGTTGAGTAATCTGACTACTGGCGGTGACGCTGATGGTTCCTTCCTGGGTAACTTTGATGGTAGAACCGAGAGTCGCTTCGATATCTCTGAGTAGGATGTGAATTTTATCTGCGGATTCTTTGCTGCGATCGGCGAGTTTGCGGATTTCGGTGGCAACAACCCCAAATCCATTGCCTTTCTCCCCAGCATGAACGGCTTCGATCGCCGCATTTAAGGCCAGCATATTCGTTTGGGTGGCTAACTGGCCGACTAATTGGGCAATGTTGGCAATTTGATGGGTTTGTTTGTTTAAACAGCCGATTTCCCCGGCAATATCCTGCACTTTCTGTTCTAAAGTTGCCATTGCCGCTAAAGTTTGGGTAACGGCTTCGGTCCCTTGATTAGCGAGGGTGAGGGCGCGATCGGCACAGGCGGAGGAATGGGTGGTTTCGTTCGCCGCTTGTTGAGAGGAACAGCTTAAGCGATCGAGGGTGGTAGTGGTTTCGGTGGTGGCAGCGGATTGAAAAGCGGCGCTGCGTTCCTGTTGTTCGATGGTGGCGGCAATATCCGCAGCGGATTTGGCGATCGCCGCCGCTTGTTGGTTGATTTGTTGGCCGATCGCCGTGGAAATTTTAGCGCCAATGGTCATTCCTAACAAGGCAGTAATTCCAGCGGTTCCAAAAACAACCCGAGATAGAAACGTTAAGGCATCCGCACGCTCTTGATTTCGCTGTTCTAAAATCACTTGTTCTGTGGCAGTAAACTTTTCTACCAGTTCTTTCAGGCGGGTTGCAGCTTGCTTGCCTTCTCCACTACGAGCGGTTTGATCGGCTTTATTTCTTTTGCCCAGTTCGATATAAGAAATTAAGCGTCGGTCAAATTCATTGACGCGATCGCCTAGTTCAATTATCTGTTTTAAATTCTCCCGTTGGTCCGGGCTTTGAATTAAAAATCGCAATTTTTCCGACTGTTCATAAAAGATATTATCCCACTGCTCATACCCTTCTAATTCATTAATATCCCGAGAAATAATATAAGCCCGAGCCGCTCTTTGCATGGATATAATGCTATAAGCTAAGGCTTCGACTTCATCCACACGCCCACGAACTGCATCTAACTGATTTGATGTGTCATTGACTCGCCTAACCCCATTGAAATATACCAAAATCGCCGCACAAATTGAGAGAAAAATAGGAACAGCGTATCCCCCAAAAATCTGGTAAGTCACTTTCATGTTTGAAAAATCCCAGCTAAAGGGTAACCGTTTTACTAACATAAGGCAAATTTCTCCAATGGGTTCATAATCGTTTACAATAGAGGCTGCTTTACTGAAATCTAAAGGCTTTTGATTCTTTACCAGCCATGATGACGAGCAACTTGTCCGAGCAAATTCAGCAGTTTTACGATGCTTCCTCCGGATTATGGGAACGGGTTTGGGGGGAACACATGCATCACGGGTATTACGGAGAGAGGGGCGATCGCCGGTTGGATCGACGACAGGCACAGATTGACTTAATTGAGGAACTCCTGACTTGGACAGGGGTGCAGTTGTCCAAGGACCTCAACGGCCAGGTCTCGACAATCTTAGATGTAGGTTGCGGCATCGGTGGTAGCTCTTTATACTTAGCACAAAAGTTTAATGCCAGCGCAACGGGAATTACTCTGAGTCCGGTTCAGGCAGCCCGGGCTACAGAACGAGCTACAGAAGCGGAAATTTCCACCTTTTTGACTCCAGAAGCGGGGAGCATGACCCCAGGTCCAAGGGCGGAGTTTCGCGTCGCCAATGCCCTAGAATTGCCCTTTGCAGATAATTCCTTTGATCTCGTTTGGACCCTGGAAAGCGGCGAACATATGCCGGATAAAAAGAAGTTTTTACAGGAATGCTATCGGGTTTTGGCACCCGGAGGCGCGTTGATGATGGCAACCTGGTGTCATCGTCCCGTTGCTCCCCCTGCTGCACCCCTGAGCGATCGCGAACGGCATCAATTAATGGAAATTTACAAGGTTTATTGTCTGCCTTATGTGATTTCTTTACCCGAATATGAGACAATTGCCCGAGAAATTGGATTCCAAGGAATTCAGGTTGCAGATTGGTCCACAGCAGTAGCTCCATTTTGGGATTTAGTCATTGATTCTGCCTTTGACCCCTCGGCCCTTTTGGGATTATTATTGTCCGGTTGGCAAACTATTCAAGGGGCGCTGGCTCTAGGGCTGATGCGCGATGGATACAAGCAAGGGTTAATTCGATATGGGTTACTCTGTGGGACAAAATCCTAACTTTTATTGACAGTTTTTTCGGTCTTTGCTGTTGTGATGATTGTATTTTTAACGAGATTATGAGCCAACTTTCTCCTTCTCCCCCTTTGGTTTCTCAACCGGCTGAAATGAATGTGGTCCAGAAATATGCCCCTTGGCTCTATTCGTTCTGGAAATTTACCCGTCCCCATACGATTATTGGCACCAGTTTGAGTGCGATTGGCTTGTTTGCGATCGCCCTAGCTTTTTCTGGGGACAGCCTCACCGCTCAAGCCCTCTTGCCCTTATTCGGAACTTGGTTTACCTGTCTCTGTGGAAATGTCTATATTGTTGGATTAAACCAACTGTTTGATATTGAAATTGACCAAATTAATAAGCCCGAGTTACCCGTTGCCGCCGGTGAATTTTCCCGCAAACAAGGGCAAATTATTGTAGCAATCACGGGGATTTTAGCCGTTGCATTAGCCTGGTTACAAGGTCCTTGGTTGTTGGCAACGGTACTCATTAGTTTAGGATTGGGAACGGCTTATTCTGTGCCGCCTATTCGCTTAAAACGGTTTCCATTTTGGGCGTCTTTTTGCATTTTCACCGTGCGCGGGATTATTGTTAATTTAGGGTTATTTTTACATTACCAATGGGTGATGCAAGGTGACGCGGATTTGATGATTCCCCCGTCGGTATGGGCGCTGACGCTGTTTGTTTTGGGCTTTACCTTTGCGATCGCCATTTTTAAAGATATTCCCGATATGGAAGGCGATCGCATCTATCAAATTAGCACCTTAACCCTGCGGTTGGGGGCGCGTACTGTCTTCGATTGGGCGCGATGGGTGATTATTGTCTGTTATATTGCTACCAGTGTAGCTGCGTTTTTGTGGTTACCTCAAGTCAATCCCTTCGTCTTGGCGATCGCCCATAGCGTGGCATTGACTGGGTTATGGTGGCGCAGTCGTGAGGTGGATTTAGAGGATAAAGTGGCGATCGCCGCTTGCTATCAATTTATTTGGAAACTATTTTTCCTGGAATATATCATGTTTCCCGTGGCTTGTTTGTTGGCATAAATTTCAGATCATCACCCTCCCCGATAGCCTTTAAATAATGGACGTGAATCAATCTGCGAACCCTTACTCACAACTCTCTATTTCGCAATGTTTAGAAATGGCTCAAAAACAGTGCGAAACCGGGAATTTTGCCCAGGCACAAACCCTCTGTCGGGAAATTCTGCATCGGGAACCGGAGAACCTTCTGGCATTGAACCTGTTGGGGACGATCGCCGCCCAAGAAGGAGACAATCTCGGGGCAATCGCTTGGTATCAGCAAGGGGTCAAAATCCATCCGAATGTGCCGGAGTTTCATTACAATCTGGCAAATGCCCTGAAGTTGGAGGGACAACAGGCAGAGGCGATCGCCCATTACTGCCAAGCGATTACTCTGCGGGGTAATTATACCAAAGCGTTCTATAATTTAGGCAATTTGCACCTGGAAAGGGGAGAGATTCAATTGGCGATCGCTCAATATCAGAAAGCCCTTGCCTTAGATCCGCAGGATCAGCAAATCCAGACAAATCTCGGCAATGCCTTGAAAGAAGCGGGAGATTTAGAGGCGGCGATCGCCCAGTATCGGCAAGTCTGCGATCGCTGTCCAGATTCAGCGGAATTTCACTATAACCTCGGGGTGGCATTGCATGACGCTGGGGAGTTAGCTGAGGCAGTCGCTTGTTATAATCGGGCGATCGCGATCGAACCTCACACCGTGATGTTCCATTGGAATCGTGCCCTCTCCTTCCTCATATCTGGAGACTACCCACGGGGATTCATTGAATATGAATGGCGGTGGCAAACAGAAACCCTCAAATCCCGCCCATTTTCGCAACCGATATGGGACGGTTCCCCCCTCACCGGGCGCACCATTCTCCTTCATAGTGAACAGGGATTCGGAGATACCCTACAATTTATCCGTTATATTCCCCTTGTCGCTGCCCAGGGCGGGCGGGTAATCCTGGAGTGTTATCCTGCCCTATTTCCCTTATTCAAACAGCTAGAAGGGGTGGATATCCTGGTTCTGCGGGATGAACCTTTACCGGCATTTGATGTTCATGCGCCCTTGATGAGTTTACCGCGAATTTTTGGCACAACGTTAGAAACAATTCCCTGTGAGATTCCCTATCTGATGGTGCGTCCCCCGCACCCTTCCCGGCTGGGGCTATCCGAACAAAGCCAGCGGGCGCGGGCTGATGTATCTTTAGTAAACAACGACCAAAATGCCTCTGACTCCCCCCTTCTTAAGGGGGGTTGGGGGGGATATATTCTGAATGATACCCCCCCAAATTCAGTCCATTCTCACTCTTTCAAAATTGGAGTAGTTTGGGCTGCAAATCATGAAAATCCCACCTCTATCAAACGTTCTTGTCCCTTCAGTTATTTTCTCCAATTAGTAGAAGAATTTGCAACTTCTTCAATTGGCTTCTATAGCTTGCAAAAAGAGTCAAATGAATTAGTTGAAATCTCTCCTCAAGTCCCGATTCAAGATTTAGCTACTCAATTGAATCATTTCCGAGATACCGCTGAAGTGATGGCGGAATTAGACTTAATTATTACCGTGGATACCGCCGTGGCACATTTAGCTGGGGCATTGGGAAAACCGGCTTGGGTATTGTTGCCCTTTGCACCGGATTGGCGCTGGTTGCTGAATCGCACCGATTCGCCTTGGTATCCGACCCTGCGCCTGTTTCGCCAACGCCAGCCGGGGGATTGGCAGAGTGTTTTTGAGGAAGTGAAACAAGCCTTAATTGAGGCGTTGGATGAGACGGCAAACTCCGCAAAAATCCCCGACGAATTAAGGGCAAAAATAGGACGAGGGATTGCTGCCCATCAGGAGGGGGATTTAACAGCGGCGGAACGGTTATATCGGCAAGTGTTGGAGAAGATGCCGAACCATCCGGTGGCTTTAACGAATTTGGGAATGATTCTGAAAAATCAGGGAAACTTTGCAGAAGCCATCGCTTGTTATCACCAAGCGTTACCTTACGCCACGCAAGAAGTGGGGTTGCATTATAACTTAGGAAATGCCCTGTGGGAACTGGGGAATCGGGAAGCGGCGATCGCCCAATTTCATCGGGTGATTGTCTTGCAACCGAACCATGTGGAGGGGTATAATAATCTGGGCATGGTGTTACATGAATTGGACGAATTAGACTCTGCCATTCCTCACTTTGAACGGGCAATCACCCTGAATCCCAACTATGCCCAAGGATACAATAATTTAGGGTTGGTACTGCACGACATGGGACGAGTCGAGGATGCGATCGCCTGCTATGATACCGCCCTACGCCTGCAACCGGACTACTGCGAAGCCCATAACAACCGGGGACTTGCCTTACTGATTCAAGGTGACTTACACCAAGGATTTCGGGAATATGAATGGCGTTGGCGGGTAAAAGCGGCACCGGATTTACCCCCGATTCCTGGGCCATTTTGGGACGGTTCCGATCTCCAAGGTAAGACGATTTTACTCCATGCCGAACAAGGATTGGGAGATTGTATCCAATTCATCCGCTATGCCGCCTTACTCGTCAAACGCGGGGGGCGAGTCGTTGCCTTGGTTAACCAACCCTTAGTGCGCTTATTTGAAAGCGTACCGGGCATTAGTCGCGTCAGTGCCTATTGGTCCGAATTGGCACCGATTGATGTGTGGATTCCGCTGTTGAGTTTGCCTCACATCATGGGGACTACCTTAGCTACTATCCCTGGGCAGATTCCCTATCTCACTCCCACCCATTTAGCGCCGGTGATGCTCAATGAACCGGGATTTAAGGTGGGCATCGTCTGGGCGGGGAATCCGCAACATAAGGGCGATCGCCATCGTTCCTGTCCCTTGCGCTATTTTCTCCCCCTGCTCAACATTCCCGGCATTAAGTGGTATAGTCTACAAAAAGGTCAGGAAGAAACCCGAATTCGCCAGCAAAATCTCCCGATTCAAGATTTAGCCCCGCACTTGCAGGATTTAGCCGATACAGCAGCCATTATTGCTCAATTAGACTTAGTGATTACGGTGGATACTTCAGTCGCACATTTAGCCGGTGCCTTGGGTAAACCCGTCTGGGTAGCGTTAAGCTATGCCCCGGATTGGCGGTGGATGCTGAATCGCACAGATTCCCCTTGGTATCCGACAATGCGCCTGTTTCGCCAGGAGGAACGAGGGGATTGGCAGGGGGTATTTGATGAGGTGGCACAGAGTTTAACCGAGGTGTTGGCGACGCGGGTTGTCTTCGCCGAACCTCCGACAATCAGCCCGGAATTTGCCCTCGCCCGCCAGGATTACGAAGCGGGTAACTTTGCCGAAGCTCAACGCCGTTGTCGCGTGTTGCTGCGTCAATATCCCAATCAGGCGCAAGGGTGGCAACTGTTAGGCGCGATCGCCCATCAAGGGGGAAAAATTAATACCGCCGTGGGGTATTACAAGCAAGCGATCGTTGCCGATGTGCGCTATCTCCCTGCCTATATCAATCTTGGGGCAGCCTTACGCAGTTTTGGGAAAACTGGTGAGGCGATTTCCTATTTAGCTCAAGCGATCGCCGTGGATTCTCACTGTCTGCCTGCCCATTATAATCTGGGAAATGCCTTGTCTGACGAGGGCAATTTCCAGGAAGCGATCGCCCACTATCGCCAAGTCATCGCCCTGGATGCCCATCATAGTCAAGCATATTACCATCTAGGAAATGCCCTCAAAGAGTTGGGAAATGTGACGGAGGCAGTCACCCATATCCAGGAGGCGACTACCCTTGACCCTAGCTATACAGAAGCCCATAATACATTGGGTAAGCTGTTCCTGGAGGAAAGCAGAATTGCCGAGGCAATAGCTTGTTTTCATCGGGCGACTGCCCTGGATTCCGAGTATATTGACGCCCAAATTAATCTAGGAATTGCCTTCCAGGAACAACATGACACCACCGGGGCGATCGCTGCCTATCACCGCGCCCTCCAAATCCAGCCCGACTCTGCCGAAGCTCACCTCAACCTCGCCCTCAGTCTGCTGATTGGCGGAGACTTGCCCGGAGGTTTTGCCGAATACGAATGGCGTTGGCGCGTCACAGGATACCCCGCCCCACCTCACTTTGACGTTCCTCAATGGGAGGGTGCGGATTTAACCGGGAAGACACTCCTATTATATAGTGAACAAGGCTTAGGGGATACCCTCCAATTTATCCGCTATGCCAGCTTACTTGCCCAACAGGGAATCCGCGTAGTCGCATTGGTTGCTTCGCCTCTGGTTTCTGTCTTAAAAACGGTTTCGGGTATTGATGTAATTAGTTCCAATCAGGAGGAGTTAAAACAGTTTGAGAGTTGGATTCCCCTGATGAATTTGCCTCGAATTTTTGGCACAATTTTACCCACAATTCCCGCTACAATTCCTTATATTCATCCTCCCCATTCCCGGCAATTTCCCCTTGAATCGGCACAGTTTAAAGTGGGGATTGTTTGGGCAGGAAATCCGAAACA
>NZ_JAFLQW010000360.1 GCF_017313335.1 Phormidium pseudopriestleyi FRX01
CCGCCAAAACCCGCCACCAAATCCTCCTGGACTCTAACTCTCGGCGATCGGTCTTTCATTACAATGAATCCCGGCAACGGGATTGAAACCCGTCAAGCGCCATTCGGTACAGCGAAAATCCCACCGCTTTCATTACAATGAATCCCGGCAACGGGATTGAAACTATAGAAGCCTCTAAAACCCCCAGAAAAACGAGAGTTCCTTTCATTACAATGAATCCCGGCAACGGGATTGAAACCAAGGAATAAACGGCTCAAACCCTTACATAGTCGGTACCTTTCATTACAATGAATCCCGGCAACGGGATTGAAACACAGCTTGACCTTACCTAAATACGGGTGCGTGAGCTTTCATTACAATGAATCCCGGCAACGGGATTGAAACATACCTAGGGGCGTCGCACTGATGCAAAATTGATGCTTTCATTACAATGAATCCCGGCAACGGGATTGAAACCTAGCTGCATATTTCCCAGAAAAACGAGAGTTCCCTCTGCTTTCATTACAATGAATCCCGGCAACGGGATTGAAACTCATCCCCAAAAAAGTTAATAAATCATGACAGAGCCTTTCATTACAATGAATCCCGGCAACGGGATTGAAACAAGAGTGTAGGAAAGCGTCTAAACAGTTGATGTAACTTTCATTACAATGAATCCCGGCAACGGGATTGAAACTTGCTTAGGTTGAATCAATGTCCCAAGATTAGTGATAATTTTTAAGTCCACAAATCTTGGTCATAAGCATTAAAAATTAATCATTAATCTTAGGTTTTAACTATCAATAATTTCTATAAAATTAGGGAGTAATACCGCAGCAAAATTAGCCAAAGAGTGACGATTTCAGTGGTTACTTTTAGCCGCAGATAACGACTGAGATTATTATAAACTTAGTCTAAATTGACTAGGTTTAACTTGTTTTTTTGCTCTTTCATCTCAACGATGAGTTGAAGTTTTTTCATGAATTCATCGGTTAACTGCGAAAAGGCTTTTGCTCCAATGGAGGTGGGATGAGTGAGTAAAACGGGGAGGAAGCTATCCACAGCTTTAGAAACATTGACATCCATTGGAATTCTGGTTTTAAAAATTTTGGTCTCTCCAAAATCCTCATGGACCCGGCGCATGACTTGGCGATAATATTTACCCGTGAGCAAATTACCAGACATGGTAAAGACTATTCCAATCATTTCTAAATCAAGGGGATTTTCATTTTTATAAATTTCTCTGAGTTGGTTAATTCTTCTTTCAAGCAATTGAATACCAATCAAAGATAGGGGTTCGGGTTTGGCAGGGAGTACATAGTAATCGCTGGCAACTAAGGCACTGCGGGTTAATAAGTTATAACCAGGGGCGCAGTCGAGGATGATAAAGTCATAATCTTTCATGACCGGATCCAAAATTCCCCGGACTAAAATTTGCTCTAATTTAGTCCAGACTTCTTCAAAGTTATCTTTGCCGAGGTGCAAGGCTTTTTTGTGTAGGACTTCGGACACCATAAAATCATCATAGATTTCTAAATCTCCGGGTAATAAATCTAATCCTTTAATATTGCCAATATAGGGTTTAATAATATCTTGAATAGGTAATGATTTTTGGTCAATGGGTTGAATAAAATCATTAACTAAATGCTTTAAGGTGCGTTTTTCTTTCCGCAGTTTAGAAAAGTCGTGAGGAGAGACTAAACTGAGGGTGGCGCTAATTTGAGTATCCAGGTCTACGACTAATACTCGTTTCTGATAGTCTTTGGCTAAACAGGCGGCTAAGTTAACGGTTAGGGTTGTTTTTCCGACGCCCCCCTTCATATTGATGGTTGAGATAATATATGCCATGCCGTGAGTTCTCCTGAGTTTGATGCACGCTAGGACTAATTAGCCCCCTTCTGGATGTCCCCGTTATTATAGGGGGTGATGGGTCGAATCCTTTGGGGGTTTTACCCCCTACTAGATTGTTTTGGTAAGACACCACCGATGGCACTGGGGTCCGGAAATTGAGAGCAATCTCCAATATCAAGCTGCTCTCCCCCGATTCCTTAAAAAATTCTAAAAATGGTAACATATCCAGTTTTAATTAAACTCCCCAGGGTGGCGATCGCCTCTGCACCCTAACGCGATCGGTTGATGCTCCAATTCTGGCAAATATTCAATCCTTAATCTGCAATTTTTGGCAGGAGTTTCTGCGGCCCAAAATCTATTCCGCCCCAAAATAGGGCGGAATAGAATCAGTTATCCCGCCTGACGAGATGCCTGGGTGATCCTATCCTCCGCCGTCGTCTTGTAGCGTATCAGCCTAGACTGCTGCTTAATCCGCCCGGACATACTGGCGTGTTGGAGGGTCATAAAGGCATTCAAGTCTTCTAAATCATATTTGGCACTGAGCAGATCTCTAAGCTGGTCCTCTGCTTCTACGGTCAGATAACCGATTGCCAATGCTTGTTGTACGATGTCCCGGATGCGAATCATAGTCAGGTTCCCTCTTCTTTTCCTTGATGAATTTAGTATCGCCTTTTCCTCAAAGCTTCTCAGTGACGAGCATTTCCTGATTTCTGTGATGTTTCCTACCCTGGATAGTGAGGCGTTTTCCCCTTTTCGGGTGACGAAACCAATCTCGTGAAGTGATGCCGATCGCAACCCCATTGTTTGTCACCCTTCGATAAACCCAGATTTCCTCCTCCCTGGGGAGAAGATTGGCTAGGTCTATAGCAGCTCCTAAATCCGTTGTGGAATGCCCTCACCCCCAACCCCCTTCGACCCTTCGACCCCAACCCCCTTCGACCCTTCGACCCTTCGACCCTTCGACCCTTCGACCCTTCGACCCTTCGACTGGCTCAGGGCTCAGGGCTCAGGGCTCAGGGCTCAGGACAGGCCTCTCCCAAAGGGGGAGAGGGGAGAAGACAGATGTCATAA
>NZ_JAFLQW010000295.1 GCF_017313335.1 Phormidium pseudopriestleyi FRX01
AGAGCGATCGACATCTTGGATAATCCCCGATAAAATCAGTGTCTGTCCGTCTCGAATCCGAATTGTACCGGATTGTAGAGTTCTGGTTGATAACAAGGCTGAACCATCCGGAGAAGTACCTGTGGGTGCAGAGACACTGGGAATGAGGTTCATAGTTACAAATCCATTATCATCAATTCTTGAGACACTGACGAGTAATGTTAAGCCCGCATCCGTTACACCTGGGCGGCTATCAAGTTCTACCACTCCTGTGTCATCGTTGACTTGTTGAAAGACACCCGTCTGAGTCACTTCTTGCGTTAAAGATAACCGGGCAGTTTCCCCTTCTTGAACGACCATCGTTGGGTCAGTAAGGATTTTAGCATTGCCACTAACAACCTGAGCTTGGAGAAGCGCCAAAAACTTCTGCGGGTATTGGAATAAAGTGGGCAAACTAAATTCCGCTGTACCAGGTGTAATGACTCCAGTTGTCGGATCGACTTCAAACACTGTATAATCTGAAACCCCGACACTTCGAGGATCGGTGCTAATCCCTGGAACTGGACGGAGAAAGAGCGCCCCTGCTCCTGGACCCGTTAGCGGAACTTGAGTGGTTTGGTTCGGATCGAATTGGAGTCCTGCCCCTGCCAGTGGATTAGCCAAGACCGGAGGAACCAGGGTGTTTTCTCTGTTACTAACCGTATTAGCTGTAGGAGGATTAATCCCCCCAAAGTTAGCGACCGCTGCGCCTCCATCATTGACAAAGAAACTGTCATTAATTCCAAAGGAGAAGCTCGTACTAAAGTTTTCCGTTGCCAAGAGGTCAACGTCAATGATCTTGACGTTGACGGCCACCTGCCGACGCCGTAAATCTAACTGACTCAGAAATGCGGTGGCAATTTCAACTTTGTTTGGGGGACCTACTAAGGTAATCCCATTGATTCTTTCATTGGTTAGTACCGATAAACCACTCAGCAATAAAGGACCGTCTCCTTGAGTGGCTCTGAGTGCTAAAATCTCGGGGGTTCTCGATTCAATGATTCGAGCGGCAGCCCCTTCACCAATGCTAACAATCTCTACCCGATCCCTAGCAATCTGGGTTTCCGCACCTTGTGCTGTTAAAAAGCCTGCTGCATCGGTGGCTGCTACTTGATTCATCCTTAGAGTCCGAACGACTACATTTCGGGCCTCGTCTGGCAGTCGAATTCCGACAAAAATTGTGTCTCCAACGCGGTTTGCCTCTAACGCACTCAGACGAATAATGTAATTAAAAACGTCTTGAACTGACTCATTTTCAATATCTAGGGAAATCTTGGGACTCGCATCAGCTACTTCCGCCCCAGGTTGTTGAGTCTGACCATCTACAGGTGCGACACCCGGTGTATAGGCTAAATTCAGTCCAGCGGTTCGGGCCAAGAGGGACAGTACATCTCGCACCGATGCATCGCGTAATACTAACCGGGGGATAATTTCCGTGGATCCGGCTCCTAGATCGATCGCAGGTGTAGCGGATGGGATATTAGAAACGGCAATATCTCCCACTGGGGGGGCGACGGCTCGCGGTTGAAATGGGGGTGCTGATGCCTGGTTCGGTCTGGCAATAGGAGCCGGGCCACCCTCAATGGTGATTTGCGGATTTGGCACGAGTACGTTTGGACTCGATGGGATGCCAGGAGATTGACTGATGCCTGGGGGTGGAGGAGGGGTGGAAGGGCTGACATTGGGTAAGGTGGCAACGCCTCCTCCTGTATTGAATCCGAGATTAATTCCAGCGGCGTCAGCTTGGTTGATGGCTACCTCTGGGGCGCTGGTGCTACCACTGACAATCACTCGGACGCTATTGGCATCGAGGGGGGTGACGACGATGGAGGCAATCCCTGGTGCTGGGTTATTTTGGCGGAAGCTCTGACCGCCAGGTAAGCTGAGTTGAGTATTGATAATATCTGCAATAACGTCTGTACCTCGGTTCACGGTAAAGACTTGGGGTCGATCGCCCCCCTGGGTATCCAATCTCACCTGAACTCCACCACCGCTGGTACTGACGTTCACTCCTGTGATTTGAGTGACTGCGATCGCCGGTGCGCTGGCCATGACCACAATCGCACTAGCTCCGAATAAGCACCCGAGTGCATGAAGCTGTTTCACCGTTCCCTCCTCCCTTAAAAAAAGTCCACTCTGATTAAACTGCGATTAAAGTCTTATATAGCCCTTCAATCCCTACTTGTCAAAAAACGGATAGGTTTTATTGATTAATACTCCCCTATCCGGATTTTTGCTTTAAATTTTTGTAACGGGACACGGCAGTAGCGAAATGGGTTGCGATCGCCCTCCCCTGGTTTTCGATGCCGTGGCCTTTATATTCTGAAAATCCTGCAACTGCGATCGCCATTTTCAGAGTTATTCAGCCGGTGGTTGTTCTCCTTCCGCCGCCGCTGGTGGCGGCGGTGGCGCTGCTAAATTTTCTAGCTGCTCTGGTGGTAACGGCATCACCGCTATCAAATTAAATTGAGTATCTAGATTTGCTGGTGCTTGTTCGGTAATTTTACCATCAGGATCGACAAAAATCCTCTGACTGCCTTCACCTAATTCACTGGTAAATTGACCAAATACCACCATTTGTTGCAGGCGTTCAAGTCGTCGCAAGGTATCTAGGGTTTGCTGATAGCTTCCCGCCATTTCCAGATCCATTGTCTTCCCTTCCACCGCTTGGGACAGGATTAAGGAAGGCGTAGTCGGGGCGGGAGCAGCGGCTGGATCTGCTGGCGGCGGGGCTGCTGCGCCTCCAGCTTGGGCGGGGCCTTCGGTAAAAATCCACTCGTTCGGATTGGTTTCTAGAGGCTTGAAGGATTCTAAATTTCCCCCACTTTGCCGGACAATTTGGTTAATATCCAACAGCAAGGTTTCTAAAGTCGCCCCCTGAGCAAATAAGGCTAAGACATTTTCTTTTTGCTGTTTGGTTGTAACTAAATTCGCTCTAGCCTCATCCATTTGGCGGATTTTTGATTGTTGATTGGTGATTTCAGCTTCTTTTGCAGCAATTTGCGTCCTTAAGTTCGTCTGTTCTTCCATCGCAGGCAATAGCATCTTAAAGGCTGCAAATCCGGCGAGTCCCAACCCGAGGACGGCAATTAAAATTCCTTGAATTTGCGGGGTGAGGACAAAGCTACCAATTTTATAACTTCCTGGCGGTGCAGCTGCCTCAGCCCGGGCTGCCTCCATTGCCATAAACTGTTCGCTGACGGTCATCGTTGAATTACCCCCTGTTGTTCGAGTAAATTGATCCGAGTGGTCAGTCCTTCAGCTTTAGTTCGCTGGAGATCAGCGAGAATTTCTGAAGCCAGAACGTTGCTCACCGTGGCATTAATGTTATATTCGACAACTTTTGGCAGTTGAAAGTCTGTCGGGGGACAAGTGGCTTGTTGGCCCTGGAAACTGGGGTCGCATTCCACCGCTACCGGATTGTCTACCAGGGTGGCGTCAATTAACTGGGTTTGACTGTCATTAAAGAAGGGCGATCGCTTCAGGGACAGCACAAAATCATTGACATCATCAAAGGTTTTGGCATATCCCGAAATCTCAATGTTTTGTTGGACTTTTGTCCAGGGTGAGGAGGCTTGAATTTCTTCTGGGGGCGCTTCTTCAATCTGATGATTCAGATTAGCCAGTTGCACTCCCGGGGGTAGGCGATCGCGTAGTTCTTGTAACAGCGCTGACATCGGCTTGACTGAAGTATTAAAAATATTGGCAAAAAATGTGATTTGGGTATTCAACTGCTGAATTTCAGCATTGATGGCTTCCACCTCTTGAACTTGCGCCCCTAAACTCCCGGATTGATTCTCCAGGTTAGCCAACTGTCCCTGGATTTCGGTATTTTGGTTATTCACCACAAACCAGCCCCCCATGACCACGGCGATCGCCGAGACTCCTGCAGCCAGTCCCCCAATCAACATCGTCGTTTGTTGCCGGGAACTTGGACCGGGCGCTTTTTTCGCAACTGGGGGCTTATAATCAGCGCGATCGTTGAGAAAATTAATTTCTAGACTATACATTTCATTTGGCCTCCCGCATGGCTAACCCCAGCACAACTCCCAATCCTGGGCGCTGCATTAGGGGCATTTTTTCTTCGTCTACTTCCAGCGCTAAATTCTCCACTGGATCCACTACGATGCTTAATAAACTTAATCGCTGATTGAAAAAGTCATCCAACCCTCCAATCGATGCGCCCGGTCCTGCCAGCAAGAGCTGTCCGACCTCCAATCCTTCGCTCTGATTCATATAAAAATCAATTGAGCGCCGCAGTTCATCCCCTAACTCAGAAAACACCTTAATAATAGCCTGCGTTCCCGGGCTACTTCCCCCCCCCATTGTACCCGCCCCGGTACTTTCTGTTGGGTTAGCCGGAATCGTCATCCCCTGCAACATATCCGTATTGCGAGAAGGGGGTAAATTCATCGCTTGGGACAGAGCACTTTGAACCTGATAGGTCCCGATCGGGATAGTTCGGGAAAACTGAGGAATCCCATCCACCACGATCGCAATTTCGGTACTATCAAACTGAATATCCGTCAGCACAACCGCCTCTTCTGGCGGCAACTGAAGCAGTTGTTCTCGAATCGTCCGTAACAGGGCAAAACTCGAAATTTCCAGAATTTCTATCCCTAAACCCGCCTCTTGAAAGGTACTAATATAAGTATCCGTAACTTCCTTGCGAGTCGCCACCAGTAGCACCTGGACCTTTTCAATGCCATCCTCATCCATAAACTCCCCTAATTTTTGGAAGTCTACATCCGCTTCTTCTCGGGGAAAAGGCAAATAGAGTCCCGCCTCTTGGTTCATGTACTCCCGCAATTCCAAATCATTCAGTTCTTTGGGAACGGGGATAATCCGAATCACCCCTTCTCGCGCCGGTACAGCGGTGGCAACCCGCTTGATATTCGTTAAATTGTGTTCCGCTAGGGTTTCTTGGATAATTTGAGCCATCTCCGGGGGGTCTGCAATCAACCCTTCTTCCACAACGCCTTCGGGGACTTCCGCCGTGGCGTATGTTTCTAGTTGATAAGAGGCACCCTGTTGACGCAGTTGCACAATATTGAGTCGTTCTGGAGCAATTTCCAGTCCAATTCCATTGGATCCTTTAGACAGGAATTTTTTAAAGAAATTAACCACGGTTTTGTCCCATATTGAATAAAAGGGGGTGGGTTTGAAGTCATCAAAAGCAGTGTAGACAGCAGGCAGTGCTTCTCCCTAATCTTAGCAAGCAAGCCCAGACTGACACCGCCCAAGAAGTTCGGAAAATTGGAGCCTGTAAAACAGTCCCCTAGGGGGATAGAGTATTCTTAATCTAACCAATTTAAGTTAAAATCAGCACGCTTTGCCTGGGTCAAATTCCCTTAACGCTCGTTATCTCACCCGACCCTATGGGTCATAATGCTAATTAAGCTTTGACACTCTCAGCTCTTTCATAGACTGAGATTCTGCGGACAGAACAGCTTTAGGCAAAACCCAAAGTCTTATTCTCGCTACGGTCGTCAAAGACCGTCTACCCAGTTGGTTTAGGTCAATG
>NZ_JAFLQW010000607.1 GCF_017313335.1 Phormidium pseudopriestleyi FRX01
CCCTTTGCTGACGCTGAACGTGCCAGTGGGGTTACAATTTGGCCCAAATCCGGGGACTATTGTGGTGCAATCTCAAGGGAGAGACAGAGAAACTGGGGGATTGCAAGTGTTTCCGGGGCAAACCCTGGGATTATTTGGGGGGAATGTGTTCCTAGAGGGGGGACAAGTGCGATCGCCTGGAGGACGGATAGAAGTCGGCAGTGTGGGAGGCAATAGCCGGATCAGTTTGATGCCCACAGAACGGGGAATTCAAGCGGGATATGAAGCTGTAGAGAGCTTTCAAGACATTCAACTCAGCCAACAGAGTCGAATCAATACCAGTGGAGAGGGGGGAGGAACCATTCACTTGCAAGGAAGGCAAATTGGTATTTCCGAAGGGTCTCAGGTATTGGCCCTGAATCTCGGTTCCCAACCCGGGGGACCTGTGAAGATCACAGCCACGGAGTTAGTCGCCCTCACCGGCGCTGATCCCGATAATTTTAGTGCAGTTATTAGCGACAGTCAGGGAGTGGGGACCGGGGGAGACTTGACGATTGAAACCGGACAATTTTTACTCCAAGGAACAGCCTTTTTATCCGCCAGCAGCTTTGGATCCGGTGCAGGGGGAAATCTCAGTATAAATGCGGCAGATTCTATCACCCTAATTGGGGTGGGATTTGGACCCTTAGAACAGGTGATGGGGGCTGCATTAACAGGACAATTGCAACCGGAGACTCGCATTGGCGGATTATTTGCCGGAACCGTCGGGTTTGCCCCGGCGGGAAATATCACCTTAGAGGCCGGGAATGCCATTGGATTGTATAATGGTGTGATTGTATTCAGTCCCACCTTTGGGACCGAATCCAGTGGGGAAATTCAGATGAGGGGAAACCATCGCATCGAGGCGATCGCCAGTGGAATTTTTTCCTCTGCCGCCCTCGGGAGTGCCGGTTCAGCGGAAAATATTGAGATTGAAACAAGTTATCTGAGTATTCAAGATGGGAGCATCATTTCTAGTTCTACCTTGGGAAGTGGACCCGGTGGAGATATTATGATTAATGCATCCGTTGGGGTGGAAATCACCCGAACCCTACCCGAGAATCTTCTGCCCACGGGAATCTTAAATAACACCATATTTGGGTCGGGGACTGGGGGAGATATTAACATTAACACAGGACAGTTGAGCATTCGTGAGGGAGCATTGATTGTCACCAGTACCGGAACAGGTCCAAACGTCGGTTCCCTAGCTGCCGGGGGACCGGGGGGGAATATTCAAATAGAGGCGAAGGAGTCGATAGAAATCGTGGGAGTCTCCCCAGATGGGACAGTTACCAGTAGTATTGCCACCAGTACCTTTGGTGACCCCCCGTCCGGGGATCTCACCCTTTCTACGCGGCAGTTAACTCTAACTGCTGGGGGAATCGTCTCCACCGGGACCTTTGGTTCAGGGAGTGGCGGAACCCTGACGGTGAATGCCACCGAAGGGATAGATATTTCCGGAAAATCGCCGATTACGGGACTGCCAACGGGATTGGATTCTTCTTCAGGACGTGCGGATTTCGAGAATCAGGAGATTAGCGGATCTGCCGGAGACCTCCAAATTAATACCGGACAGTTGCGGGTGCGGGATGGGGCGAATATTGATGTGAGGAGTTTGGGACCGGGGAATGCGGGGACTCTAGAAATAGTTGCTGACTCGGTGCGTTTGGATAGGGGAGGGAGTCTCAATGGAACCACGGTTTCGGGTGCAGGGGGTAATATTCAACTGCGATCGCCGGATCTATTACTCTCTGGCGGCAGTAATATCACCACCAACGCCGGAAATACCAATGGCGGAAATATTACCATAGATACCCAAGTGTTGACGGCCCTGGGAAATAGTGATATTACCGCCAATGCCCTAGATGGACGGGGTGGACGAGTTAGTATTAGTGCCGAAGGCATCTTTGGGACAGAATTTCGAGAAACAGCAACTTTAAGTAGTGACATTACCGCCACCTCTGAACTGGGACCGGAGTTTAGCGGTTCCGTCGAAGTGAATACCCCGGATGCGGATTCCAGCTTGGGAGTTGTGTCATTGCAAGAGAATTTTGTAGATGCCGCCCAACTGATTGCCCAAAACTTCTGTGCCAAGGGTCAAGAGAGTAGCTTTACATATACGGGGCGCGGGGGGTTGCCCGCCTCTCCGACGGAAACCCTGAATGCGTCAGTCATTTTAGATGATTTGCGCCTCGTTCCCACTGGAGGAACGCCGGTTCAGGGTCAACTCAGGTCAGAACAGAGCCTCACTTTGGAGAAATTACCTCAGAACCCGCCCCTGGTGGAAGCCCAAGGCTGGCAGGTGAACTCAGAGGGGACGGTGGTCCTGGTCACTGAAACGCCCCGAGTCAGCCCTCACAGTTCCTGGGTGAGACTCGGGGCGGATTGTAGTGACTAAGGGGATTTTATATTTCCTTCGGATCAACAGCAAACCACGATTCATTCCCAAAGGATATCAAAATAATGCACAGAGTTCGGTTTATTATTGTTGCCTTGTTGGGGTTTAGTTTAAGCCTGAGTGTTCGGGTAGCGTGGGGGGTGATGCCTGATGGGTCATCCTCCGTGAGTTTGAATGCCCAAGCGGTTACTGAATTATTAACTCAAGGAAAAAGTCGCTATGAAGCGGGACAGTTTTCTGAGGCGGTGCAGTTTTGGGAACAGGCTGCGATCGCCTTTTCAGAACAAGGGAATTTATTGGGTCAAGCCCAGGCTTTGAGCTTTTTATCGTTAGCGTATCAGAGTTTAGGAGAGTATCCCCAAGCAAGCGAGGCGATCGCCTCCGCCCAAGGAGCGATCGCCCGAGTTTCTCAAGGGAATCGGGGCGATCGCGAAACCGTCCGCGCCCAAATTCTCAATGCAGAAGGTCGTCTCCAATTCTCCCGGGGAAATGCAGAAGCGGCTTTAACTACCTGGCAAGAAGCCACCGATGCTTATCGCCAAGCGCAAGACCCCACGGGGGAAATTCTCAGCCAAATTAATCAAGCCCGGGCGATGCAAGGATTAGGACTTTATCGCCGTGCTACCACCCTGTTAGAACAGGTGGAACAACGATTACAAAACCAGTCCGATCGCTCAATTCAAGCGGCAGGATTATTGAACCTGGGAGAAGTCCGGCGAGCAAGTGGGGCACTCCAGGAATCGGAACGCCTGTTACGCCAAGCCTTAACCTTAGAAAATAACCGAGCATCAACGGAACAAACCGGGGCAATTTTATTAAGTTTAGGGAATACGTTACGGGCATTAAATAATTCAGAGGAAGCGATTCGCTTCTATCAAAATGCGGCGGAACGTGCCAGTCAATTTCCTCAAATCAAACTGCAAGCCCAATTAAATCAACTCAGTTTATTAATTGAAACAGCAAATTGGGAAAAAGCCCGCCAACTGATTCCGGAAATTCCCGAACCCCTCTCCCTATTATCTGCCTCTCGCCCGGGGATTTATGCCCAAGTAAATTTGGCTCAAAATCTGATTTGCCTGGAACAGCAAAAAGCGAACTGCCTCGGACAGGAAGAAGAAAATCCGATTCCTGGACAATTTCAGACTGGGGGAAGCATTCCTTTATTAGAAAAAGCCTTGATTGCGGCCCGGGAGATTAGGGATCAACGGGCTGAGTCTTATGCCTTGGGAAATTTAGGGAGAATTTATGAAGAAATGGGCGAGGTTAAGACAGCGAGACAATATAGCGAAACTGCGTTAAATATTGCTCAAATGATTCAAGCGTCTGATATTGCCTATCAGTGGCAATGGCAATTAGGAAGACTGCGGATTCAGGGTGGAGATCGACCCGGGGCGATCGCCGCTTATAGTGAAGCGGTGAATAGCTTGCAATCCCTGCGAAGTGATTTAGTGGCGATTGATCGTCAGGTGCAGTTTTCGTTCCGCGATCGGGTCGAACCTCTCTATCGACAATTGGTGAGTTTATTACTTGATCGCGCCAAACAAGTTGAACAAAAACCGGCCCAAGACTATCTCAAACAAGCTCGCGCCACCATTGAATCCCTGCAACTGGCTGAACTGGATAACTACTTTAAAGATGCCTGTTTGGATGTGCAACCAGAGCAAATTGATGAAGTAGATCCGAAAGCAGCGGCGCTTTATCCGATGATTTTGCCCGATCGCTTGGCGGTGATTCTCTCTATTTCAGGACAACCCCTCATCCAGTATGAAACCATCCGAACCGCTGCTGAAATTGAGCAGACCCTAGAGCAATTTCAGCAATTTTTAAACCCGGCATTTTCTAACCGGCAGCGGTTAAAGTTGTCCCAAGAACTGTATGATTGGTTGATTCGACCGGCGGAATCGGCGTTAGCAGAAAATGGGGTAGAAACCTTAGTTTTTGTCCTGGATGGTTTTTTGAGAAATCTGCCAATGTCAGCGCTCCATGATGGCGATCGCTATGTCATTGAACGCTATAATATTGCCCTGACTCCGGGCTTACAACTCCTCGCCCCGCGACCCTTAACTGGGGAAAAAATTCAAGTTCTTAGTGCCGGAATTACCGATGCAAGGCAGGGTTTCAGTGCATTACCGGGGGTAAAACTTGAATTAGAGCAGATTGGAAATTCGGTCCCGAATGCTAAAATATTGCTGGATAGCGAATTTACCGAATTAAACCTCGCCACCGCGATCGCTGCTGTGGATTTCCCCGTGATTCATTTAGCCACCCACGGTCAATTTAGCTCCGATTCTGAGCAAACCTTTATTCTGACTTGGGATGATAAAATTCGCGTTACGGAGTTTGAAGAACTACTCAGAACTCGGGAATCGGGGTTAGCAACTCCCATTGAATTACTCGTTCTGAGTGCTTGTCAAACCGCTACTGGAGATAAACAAGCCGGTTTAGGACTGGCGGGGGTCGCGGTGCGCTCCGGTGCGCGGTCTACCTTAGCCACCCTTTGGGCCGTGAATGACCAATCTACCGCGATCTTAGTGACAGAATTTTACCGCAATTTGGTGGGCGTGGCAACGGAAGATGGAATCCCCCAATCTGGACAATTGCCCATGAGTAAAGCTCAGGCCCTCCGTCAAAGTCAGTTAGCCTTATTACAAGACCCGAAATATCAGCATCCCTTTTATTGGGCACCCTTTGTGCTGGTAGGAAATTGGCTCTAGGGAGTGACAATTCAGTGACTTTTGTCATGACAGAGAATGGGAGGATAAAAAGAGTAGAAATGGCTGAAATCCAGGGAAAAACCGGCCTGATGGCTTAGGAAATACTCCGCCACTGGGTAAGGAGTAGGAGAGTAGAGAGTAAGGTGGGCAATGCCCACCTTACGGTAGGTGGGCATTGCCCACCCTACAATTGCTTTTGAACCGTACCACGTCTAAAGCCGGGGGATTCCTGCCTACCCCAAAGGGCGACAGGTAGGTGGGCAATGCCCACCCTACAATTGCTTTACGCCGATTCTCATAAAAATTTTTGCAAAGGAGGCGATCGCCTATGGACAGAACTAATTTACCTTGTTATAGTAAGCACAGTAAAACCCATGTGCTTTAGCCGTGGGATATAAGGTGGGTGAACGTAGGTACGTAGTTAACCAAATCCATGGTATAATTAATCTGTGC
>NZ_JAFLQW010000013.1 GCF_017313335.1 Phormidium pseudopriestleyi FRX01
TAAACGTAAAGTGAAAGTTCAAACTAGATTTGAGCGGACTTATTAGAGGCACAATGAGCAGCGCCCATTAGAATTAGGCTTTGGTCTAAGGCTATGCAAGAATCCCCGTGTCTTTAGACATCGGGAGTGTCAAAGATGAAACGAATTTTAGTGGTTGATGATGATAAAACTCTGCGAATGATGCTGAAACGTCATTTGGAAAAGCAGGGATTTGTAGTTGAGGAAGCAGATTCAGGAGTGGAAGCGTTAAACCTGTTCAAGCGGGATCCACCGGATTTGGTGGTATCAGACGTGATGATGCCTTTGATGGACGGATTTGAATTTTGTCGGCGTCTTCGCAAGAATCCCGCTGGGAAGTTGGTTCCGTTTATCTTCTTATCGAGTAAGGGAGAACTGGACGATCGCATAGAAGGTCATGCGATCGGGGCTGATGATTACTTGATTAAACCGTTTGAACCCTTAGAGTTGGTGGCAAAAATCGAGGCGCAATTAGAGCGATCGCGACGGATTCACGCCGAGATGATCCGGTTGATGCAGCAATTTACCCCGCAGACTTCGCCGTCTAGGACTGAGAAAGAGTCGGTGCAACCGATTCACGATCCGGCAGATGGGTGGCATCGTCATCGGGTTGAGTCCGAGAACTTGAACCCGATGCAGCCGGAACCGCTTCCCCTGACTCCTGCGGAAGCGCGAGTCTTTTGGGAAGTCATTCAAGGCCATCCGAATAAACAAATTGCAGCGCGGTTGGTGATTAGTCCCCGGACAGTTCAGACTCATCTGAGTCGAATTTTGAGTAAATTGGGATTAGAAAATCGCTCCCAACTGGTGCGCTTTGCTTTTGAACATGGATATCGACCGGGGAGTGAACATGAACCGAACTAGGTTTTGGGGGAACCCGATGGTATCAAATTTTTGCTGTTTGCTGTTTGAGAACAACCGATGATTCCTGGTCTTTACACGATTTCTAACTTGGTTGAGGCGATCGCCGCTCATCCCGAACAATGGCGGCCCTTGGTCTTTACCAATGGCTGTTTCGATCTGCTTCATGTGGGTCACGTTCGTTATCTCCAAACCGCCAAATCCTTGGGTCAGACTCTGGTGGTCGGTCTGAATAGCGATCGCTCGGTCCAAACCATCAAACCCATCCAACCCGGTCTGCCTGCGCGACCCATTATCCCAGAAATCCAACGGGCCGAAGTGCTTTGTGCCTTAAAACCCGTAGATGGTGTGATTATTTTTAACGAACCCACTGCCATTACCCTCCTAGAGGCCCTCAAGCCGGATATTTACGTTAAAGGTGGAGACTGGACTGTAGAGAGTCTACCGGAAGCCCCAACGGTGCAAGGCTATGGGGGCCGCATTGAACTTTGTAAAATTGAAGTTCCGACCTCCACTACTGGTATAATTCTTTCTATTCTCAAGCCCTAACCTGAACAGCACCCTAATGTTCAAGTCCATCAACGCGATCGGAAGTCGCTTGTCCTTAAAGGGGGCAGGGATGTCCTGCACTGTTTGAGCTAACCGGAGCAGTTTCTCTTGACTTCTATGTTTTTTTATGCGGATTAAAGAATTAATGGCCCAGGAAGTTACTGGTTAAAACCATTGAAGCCTCCTACTTTTAGATCCAGTAAAATACCTGTTTGTTAATTCGATATTCAACAATTATGTATGAGTGAACCAACAACGTCATCCCTATCGGAAACTTCCGTAAATCTAGCCGACCTGGAATCTCAATTAAAAACCGCATCCGAGAAAAATCAGCTTCAACTGATAGAACAGATTGCCGGAACTGGGGAAGCGGGCTTAATTATATTAAAGCAATTTTTGCAAGCGCGTCAGAATGGGCCAGTCAATTTCATTGATGGAAAAATCTATCAATTATTGCTGAAAACTGATTCTCCAGGGATTGCCGATTTTTTAAGAAACGCCTATCCGAATGGCTTGGTTTCCCTGCAATCAGTGCGCGGCATTGATTATTCCCAAGTGCAAGAACTACTGGCAAAACAGGATTATCAAGAGGCCGATCGCGTGAGTATGCAAAAACTGTGCGAACTGGCCGGACCCAAAGCAATGGAAAGAAAATGGCTGTATTTCACGGACATTGATAAATTTCCCCTGGAGGACCTGAAAACTCTAGATCAGCTTTGGCAGGTTTATTCCGAGGGGAAATTTGGCCTGTCTGTCCAGCGGGAAATTTGGCTGGGAGTCGGGAAAAATTGGGACAAACTCTGGCCTAAAATTGGCTGGAAAAGTGGCAATACCTGGACAAGATATCCAGGGGAATTTACCTGGGATTTAACGGCTCCCCGAGGTCATTTACCCCTGTCTAATCAATTGCGTGGCGTTCGAGTCATTGAAAAGTTGCTCACTCATCCAGCCTGGGGTTAGTCGGGCTAGAGGGAAAAATATAGCAAAAGCAAGGCGCTACCTCGGTCAGAATCGTCCTGAGTCATAGACTCGACGATCGCCGGATTTGACAGCAGAATGCTCCGGGAACCCAGGGAATTTTCCGGTGGAGAAACCGGGAAAATGATGGGAGTCATTGGATAATCCTAGAGGAGGTTGCTCCTTGATCCAGATTGTGGAGCAATAATACAGACGGAGCATTTTAGGGTTCCCTCTAGGCGATCGCCGGCCATAAACTAAAGCCCTGGCGAGGAAAAACCGGGGCTATAGTAGGGGCAGCTTAAATCCGAGGAAAACTTTCATTGTTGGGTTCCATTGGGTGTTGAATTTTATGAGAAATCTGTTTCCACCGATCTTCAGTTGGGGAGCCAATTTATCCCTGTATCAGTGGAGTAGCGCGAGTTACTTGCACCAGGCGATCGGTATTCTCGCCCCTCTACGTCGAGGCAGCTTCTTAATCCAGTGGGCTGACCCGATCGCCGCCTTGTTAGTGGGATTACTCTTTCTCCTGGGGCCTTTTGTTTCCACTGCCCTGATCGGCGTATTATTGGTCGCTTGCGGGGCCTACTGGGTCTTAGTCACCTTAGCCGATGATGACAAAAGTGGGTTTACCCCCGTTCACTTGCTGATTTTGCTCTATTGGGGGATCAGCACCGTCGCCACCGCCATGTCCCCGGTGAAAAAGGCCGCCTTTGTCGGCTGGACCAAACTCACCCTGTATTTACTCCTGTTTGCCCTCATGACTCGGGTCTTGCGATCGCCAAAATTACGCTCCTTTGTGATTGCCCTGTACCTGCACGCTGCCACCTTTGTCAGTATCTATGGCATCCGGCAATGGCGATTTGGCGCAACAGCCCTGGCAACTTGGACCGATCCTAACTCTCCAATGGCGAAAGTAACCCGGGTTTATAGTTACCTGGGCAATCCGAACCTCCTGGCTGCTTATCTCTTGCCTGCGGTATTCCTGGGGGTGGCCGCAATTTTTGCTTGGCGCGGGTGGGTCCCCAAAGCTTTAGCAGTGACCATGACCCTAGTCAACACCTTATGTCTGATCCTCACCTATAGTCGAGGCGGATGGATTGGCTTAGTCGTGGGTGGATTGACTCTGATTCTGCTGTTGGTCTATTGGTGGAGTGTCAAGCTACCAGAAGCATGGCGAAAATGGGCCATGCCCGTTGTCTTAGGAACAACCGTAGGGGTCATCCTCCTCGCCCTGCTGTTTGTGGAACCAGTGCGCGATCGGGCGGCCAGTATGTTAGTTGGACGCCAAGATAGTAGCAATAACTTCCGCATGAATGTCTGGGACGCGGTGTTTGAAATGATTCGCGATCGCCCGGTGATTGGGATCGGTCCGGGCAACACTGCATTTAACCAAATCTACCCACTCTATATGCGGCCCAAATATACCGCATTGAGCGCCTATTCCGTGCCGTTAGAAATCGCTGTAGAAACTGGATTCATTGGGTTGAGTGCCTTTTTAGGACTGATTTTCGTCCTCCTCAGCCAAGGAGTCCGGCAGATCCATCGCCGGAGAGACCAAGCCAGCCGTCAAGGGTATTGGCTAATTGCAGCGATCGCGATTATCCTAGGGATGATGGCCCACGGAGCCTTTGATACGGTCTGGTATCGACCCCAAGTCAATATGCTATGGTGGCTTGCGGTAGCTTTGGTTGCCAGCTACTACACCGTTCCCTACCCCCAGTCAACCTCGATTGAGGATCATCGATCAACAGATCAAGAGGAGCCGGGTAGGGTCCAATAGATTCTGAAAACCGCTCAAACTCGATTCCTCATCCAGGGCGCTCTATTGTTGTAAAGTTGATAAAAAATCTGGACGATTCAATAATGAGCGCCAATATTTTCTGGACATTTTGGGGAAAACTAAGACTTAGAACCGGCGATCGCATCTTCAAAACATGAAGTTGATACTACGGGATCCAGAGCCAACAGGTTCGCGATTCTGGATTTATTCAGTCTTCCATGCCATTGCCAATTCCAACAAATAATGAGGAATGAGGTATGAGACATCCGTTGTCGGATTCAATCAGCAGGGTGACAATAACTTTCAAAGAATTGGGTTAATGACAACATCCGTTTGTAGCAGCCTCGCAATTTTGGTAACACAAGTTCTGCCTCGTCGCTGTAACATCCAAGGAACAAATGTCCACTCACCTGGGCGTTTCCAGAGTTGTTATCACCGGGGCTTGCATCCTAAACGCTAAAAACTTCCTATGGTTAAGTCAGGTCAATCCTCCTTTCGCCGTATCCTGCTGTCGCGGATTTTACTCTTAAGCGTCCCTGTTTTGCTGTTAGGGGAGTATGTGACCTATCGCAAGGCACGCTCTAGTCTGCTCGAAACCGCTCGCCAAAACCTTACAGAAAGCGCCGTTCGTAAAGGGGATAGCATTAATGCATCCGTCGTATCCCTCCAAGCTAACCTACTCACCGCCAGTGAATCCGTCGTGCTGCACTCAGGTCCGGCGCAAGCTGTGCAAAATTATATCGAGCAACTCGCGCAACGATTACCCACCAAGGTCCAATGCGTTCAATTGACCGATGTGCAAACGACAGAAATCATCGCGAGTACCTGTGGGAATCAACCCCTGAGTCCTCAAATGTTGCAGATGTGGCAACAGCAAGGCAGTTTTGTCCCCGGGACTGGTTCCGAAGTTCATATCAAAACCGTTCTATCAGAAACCCCATCCGGTGAGTCGGCCCCAGTAGTTTCCAAAAATGACCCCAGCTATTTCGACCAACTCAAATTGGTTCTGAGCGCCCCAGTGTATTTGGATCAGAACAATCCATTGGCGGTCAATAATTCAGGGATTCCAGACTATGCCTTAACCATTCGATCCACTTTAGGGCAACGGGCCAGCGATCGCCTCATTGAACCTGGATCACTAACCGGCTACACCGTCGTCATTGACCAAGATGGCACCATTCTTGAACATGGAAACGACATCAATCGCGTTGGACGAAACATTCAGGACGAATTAGATGCCAAACGCCTAGAAAGTATTATTAGAAATGCCCTCCAAGACCGTCAGGACTTTTTCCATCTCTTTAATTTTGATCAAGCGGGCATCGAATTACTCTCGGGATATACTGCCATTCCTAGTCCTCTATCTACCGGGGAAGAACGCAAATGGGTGATCCTCGCTGTCACCCCCCTGGACAATGCTCTGGCTGGATTAAAAGAGATTCAAAACGTTCTATTCACCCTAATCTTAGGCTTATTAGCTGCCAATCTGCTGGCGACTCTCTACTTAACGCGGGATTTGGCTCTACCTATTGAGAAATTACAAGACTATGCCATGAACATTCAGTGCCGTGCTACCACGGAACGAGTTCCGCATAACTTTAACATTCGCGAGTTTAACCAGCTCGCTGAATCCCTCGACAGTATGGTAGAACGCTTGAAAGCTTGGGCAGAGGAGTTAGAAATCGCCTGGAAAGAAGCGAAAACCGCCAACCAACTGAAAAATGAATTTTTGGCGACTATTTCTCATGAGTTGAGAACCCCTCTCAATGCTATTCTCGGCTGCATTCGCTTAGTTAGAGATGATTGCTGTGATAACCGGGAGGAAGAAGTTGAGTTTCTTCAACGGGCCGATGATGCAGCTATTCATTTACTGAATATTATTAATGATATTCTCGATATTTCTAAAATTGAAGCCGGTACTCTCTCTGTGGTTATGGAGCAGGTTGATGTCAAACGCCTGATTAAAGAGGCGATCGACTTGCAGCAATCCGCAATTCAGCAGAAAGGTTTGCAGTTAGAATTTCAGGAAGATTCTCAATCCATTACCGTCGAAGCCGATCCCGCTAAACTGAAACAAGCACTTCTTAATTTGATGGGGAATGCGATTAAGTTTACGGACACCGGACGAATCACCATCTCAACTCGCATCGAAGGGTTAAGCGAGGGTCAGTCCTTTAATAAAGCCAATAGTGGGAATGGTTCCCTACAGCCTCATTTGGTGATTTCTGTCCAGGATACGGGAATTGGTATTGCACCGGATCAGCAGCAGAAACTCTTTCAACCTTTTGTCATGGTGGATGGCTCCAGAACTCGCCCCAAAGGGGGTACAGGTTTAGGTTTAGCAATCTCCCGCAATTTAATCGAACTGATGGGTGGGATAATTCGCTTAGACAGTAAGGGCATCGGTCAGGGAACAACCGTTGAGGTGGTTTTGCCGATCCTCAATTCCACTCCCTTTATTCCCGTAGCGTTGGAGTCGAAAACCCCCAAAGAACAAAATCGCTAAATTGTTCTAACCCTCCCTACAACTCCTTCACCATTTCTAATTATTTCCTCCAAGTTAGTAGTAACGACTTCAGTCGTTATCCTCCAAGTTCGTAATTCCAAGCAACTGTCACGGCTCATTCATCAGCAACAACAATCTATGGAGGTCAATTCCACCCCAAAAATCGAGTTTTATAACAGGATTAGGGAAGGAAATTTGTCCTAAAGCTGAACAGGTAGTCCCCCTTGTTGGATCGAGTGACTTAAAGCGGTGAGAATGGTGATTAATTCCGTGGCGATCGCCCCAGAAGATGAGTCGATTACCCCAGATTCTACCCCTTGTCCATTGCCGCGCACCAACTCCAAAAAGCGATCGCAAACCCGCCCTAAAGGTTCAGCTTTTTCTAACCTCACCACTTCCCGGTTTTGATTTGTAGGAATCCAGCGATCGCCCTCTGCTTCTAAACAACCCTGTTGAATCACCAAAGGCGCATCCCCAGACATTTCATCAAAAATCAAGGTTCCTTGACTCCCCACCACCGCCAAGCGTCTCTGTTTATCTGGATTCAACCAGCACAAATGAATAAACGCCTGAAATCCACTCGGATAAGTCAGCGTTGCCATCACGAAATCCGATAACCCCTCGGGAAACAGCTTCGAGTCACCTCCCTCAACGGGATTCGGTTGCAACCACACTCGCCCAGTCCCTTGGACTTGAATCGGATATTCTCCCAACCAACTATTAAAAATAGCAATATCATGAATTGCCAAATCCCACAGGGCATCCACATCTGGGCGTACCGGACCCAAATGAGTGCGTGTGGCATATCCGTAGCGCAATTCCCCCAGTCGTCCCCCTTGCACCACTTCAGTTCCGGCAATCACTGCCGGATGAAACAAATAGGTATGATCCACCAACATCTGAAGCTGACGTTGTTTTGCCCGTTCATATAATTCCCGAGATTCTGCGGGGTCAAGAGTTAGGGGTTTTTCCGCTAAGATGTGATAATTCTGCTCGATCGCATCACAGATTAAGGCATAGTGAGTAGCAGCAGGAGTCGCCACTGCCACCGCTTCGAGTCCGGGTAACTGTTTGATGTCCTGCCAATCCGTTGCCAGAATCACACTTTCATCTAAATTAAATTGCGATCGCGCCGAGTTCAATCGCTCTACATGAGGGTCAACCACCGCCATCACTCGCGCTTGGGGATGGTTTAAAAAATTTCGGATCAAATGGACACCCCAACGACCCGCCCCGAGAATTGCAATCCCAACTGGATTTGACATTTTTTGATAGTGATAATTTGATATTGATATAGCCCTTGAAGGACTCGCCCTCACCCCAAACCCCTCTCCCTCTTTGGGAGAGGGGTTTGGGGTGAGGGCGAGTCCGTATATTCATGAGAACTGCTATAAATCGTGATTACTGAGCGATATCCAACTCTCGCAGGGCAAAAAATGCCACCTTTGCTGCGGCTTGTTCCGCCGCTTTTTTACTGCGTCCAGTGCCATTGCCTTTGAGTTTTCCCAATAGCCACACCTCCGCCGTAAAGCGATCAGGATGGTAATGTTCCCGATGGGTTTCAAAGACCCGATATTCTGGTAAAATTTTATAGCGAACTTGGGTCAATTCTTGCAACGCATCTTTATAGTTGTGACGCGCTGGATCTTTGCGAATTTCTTCCGATCGCTGTTTGAATTCCGGGTCTAACCAAGGACGAATTAAATCCAAATTGTGGGTACTTAAATACAGGGCGGCTAAAATCGCTTCAAAGGCATCGGCTAACCGAGATTCCTTGCCAGTAATATCTCCAGCAGCACTGGCGGAAACGAGCAGATAGCGCTCCAGTCCGTACCCTTCTGCGATCTCTGCTAAGGTGCGATCGCTCACCAAAACCGAACGAATCGTCGCCAACTCCCCCACCTTTTCCTGGGGATACAGTTCCATTAACAATTCCGCCGCCGCTAACCGAACAACCGCATCTCCGGTAAACTCTAACTGTTCATAGTTCGCTTCCCCAGAAACACTCGGATGAGTCAACGCCAACTGTAACAAGTCCCAACGGATTGAGATGCCGTCAGAAAGCCCTAATTTTTGTAGCAGTTTCTGTAACTCGCGTTGTCGTTGAGGATAAAGAAGAGTCATAAGAATGTTGAAAAATTAAAAATTAACCTTAAAATTGATGAGAGTTTAGCCTTTAACCAGTTGAATTTTAACGTTAAAATTTAACCCTTTCAGCAATCGAATTGGGAATTTACAATTAGCATAAAAATTGGAAAGGGAGAGAGTCGGACATAAGCCGGGTTCTGTTCCACTCATGACAATTGCCATGAATGGGGCAGTTATCTATCTGGGACCTCTGTTACCAGAAGCCTCTAGCGGTTCTTTTTAAGCGGAACGGGTAAAAGACCAACCCTTGTCCCTATGACCTTGCTCCCAACCGGGGTTTACCGAGCCAGAGCCTCTCGACCCTGCTGGTGCGCTCTTACCACACCTTTGCACCCTTACCTGTGAGCGATCGCCCAAGCCGACAATCCCTCCATCGGCGGTATCTTTCTGTGGCACTATCCTCACGGTCACCCGCACTGGGCGTTACCCAGCAAGTCTGGTCTTTCGGGAGCCCGGACTTTCCTCAGATTCGTGAGAATCCGCAACTGCCTGCGCCAACTCTCTACCCAATTCTGATTATAATCGATAGACTGCCACAATCTGACACAGTTGAGTGGTCGGATGGGAACTGTAGAGTTGATTCGCGAATCAACCCTACAGTTATAGGTTACGCTTAAAATAATGAGTAAGTCCTTACGAAAATACTCCCTTAAAAATCTCGACGCTTATTCCAGGGGATATTAACAACCCAGGGCAAAACCGACGCCTGAAACCGACAATTCACCAGATAAAGCGGAAGATTTCCCAGATTATGTTCTCCCATACCAAAGCGTAGAGCAAACTGGATAGTGAACGTCAAACAGGGAAGTTCCGCCTTGGGTGAAACCTGTTTTCTCGGGTTCGGTTTGAGGGAGGCAAGGTTCAGCATGACGCGATCGGGTTTTAAGGGTCCGATTTCCCCCTCTCGTTTTAAGGCTGATTCTGCCGTAAATACTTCTTGGAGAGTTTTTCCGGGTGCAATCACGCTAAAAACTTGAGCGGGTAACAAATCAAATGTCATCCCCGGTGGGAGTCGAACCAGGCGTTGTTCGCGACCCTGAGCATCAATCAGAGCACTATAATCCCAATCAATATAAAGGGTTTGATTTGGGGATTGATTTTGCACACTCACCTCAATCACCCGAAACTGGTCTAAATCATATTGGGGGGCGAGAAAGAATTTGAATCGAACTCGGTTTTCTAAGTTTTGGGTTTCTAGTTGATTTTTGAGAAAATTTTCATCTAACTTAATGAGAACTTTCTCCGCCAATAAAGAAGAAAAAGCTCGTAATAAAACAGCACTCACGCAGATTAGATAAACGGCGATTACAATCCAATCCAGTCCAGTCATCAGGGGTTAGAGCAAAGGGAATGGGGCGACGCTCATAGCATAGCCTATAGATTGCCTGTCGCCCATGAAAAAGCGTTAAAAAGACTCGCGGGGTTCATACTGACGACAGGTTTCACAAGGTCCTTCGGGATTGAGGGCGCAACGTAGATAGCCCGATCGCGCATTGTAACGACAATTGATATCCCCAGTCACATCCCCGATGCCTTCGACATAATGGCGATCGCCGGGAATCGGAGGGGGAGAAGGAATTCTCATAAGGGGAATCTCTCGGGCCGCTTGCAAGCGAGTTCGCGCCCGATCTTCTGCTTTGCGCATCGCGAACACAGAGAGTAACGGAGGCGTTATCCCAACCAAAAAAATGATAAGTGTCTCTAACATGGCGGATGACTCGAACTGAACTCCTTAAAATCGGCAGGTTAATCTCAGGTAAACTGACCTCCACCGACCTCCACCGGGAAACCCGACTCAGATTGCAGGGGAGTTGTTAGGCGGTGAGTTCCACAGCAGATTGAAAGAAATCCCGTTCGCATAACATGGCATAACGATAAGTGGAATGGGTTAGGGGTGTTGAGGCAGCATAGCGATCGAGCAGATGTTCTAACTGTCCCGACAACTGTTCAAATTCTTCCCCAATATAGGTCCGAATCCAGTCAGCATAGTCGTGATTGGGAATCCCATTTTTTCCCAATTGCTGCCCTAAAAAAGCGTAAAGACGCATACAAGGAGCCATTGCCACCGCCGTTAACCCAACATCGTGACTCCAAGCGGTTGCGAGTAAAAAGTCCGTGTAACGACGAGTTGCCGGAGTCGGTTTCACCGCTAAAAAATCAATCCCCCAGGTTTTTGCATAACCTTGATGCAAGCGCAGTTCTTCTAAGACGCCACTAGCTAGGGCATGGAAGATTTCAAACGCTTGCCAGTCAGGAGTTTTGGCCGCCGCAATGCTATAAGCGCGGGCAAAGGATTCCAGGAAAAAGGCATCCTGTCCCACATAATGAGCAAATTGATATCGCGGCAAGCTACCATTGCCAATGCCTTGGACAAAGGGATGTTGTAGGCAATCCTGGGCTAAGTCTTGATTCGCTTTCCACAATTCATGAGATAGGGTCATATTTTGGAGAGTTTGATAGGTGTTGACTGGATTGATGTTTAGGACGATGAAGTTAAGAGAATGATTGAAGTCGTTACTACAAACTTAAGAGAA
>NZ_JAFLQW010000346.1 GCF_017313335.1 Phormidium pseudopriestleyi FRX01
TGGAGACGATTAATCTTTGTCTCGGCGATCGAAGATGGTGGATTTGCCGGGGACCATTAATTCGACGGGGGAAAGGAAAACTTGTCCTTGCATGACGGCGGCAATCCGTCTGGCATCGGTTTCTCGATAGGGAACGGTTCGGCAATATAAATCCATGTCTCGATAGACTGCTGGTTTTAACTTCTTGTCGGCATCGACTTGTTTATGTTGATAGGTTTCATCGAGTTCTGCTTTACCATATCCCCAGTGTAAATGTTCTGTGAGGATATCCGGGATATAATGCAATCTGCCGACTCGTTTGGCAATTTCCCAAATCCACATATCATCATAGAGGCATTCAAATAATCCGGTGGTAAAATAGCCTAATGTTTGACACCATTTGCGCGAAACGATGGGGAAGGTACAGAGTTTTTCTTGCCAATGTCCCTCGTTGAACCACATACAAAAGATTTCATCGGGATATTTCTGGGTTTCGATGTCGAGGCGATCGTCCCACCCGAAATCGTTGTAGGTTTGGTCATCGGCAGCCATAATTAAGAGGTTACCTTCGCAGCGACTGGCGAGTTCGTTCCATGCTTTGGAAATACCGATCGCCTCTCCTAATAAAAACCCACAGCGTCGAAATCGGTCCAATTTCGGTTTATGGGTTTTAAACACATCCAAATACTCGGATTGTTTCCTGTCGTCATCATCCACATAAAACAGGAGTTCGACTCGCTGGGGTTTCGATGTGGTGTTTAAAACGCTCAAAGCAAGTCGTAATGCCTGTTCCGGACGTCCGCGTGTGGGACAGAGGAGGGAGATGGTTTGCTGGGAGGTTGACATGGTTTTAGGTGATTTTCGATGAAGCACTTCTAATCGAAAATACTATATGAGTTGCGGTTTAGTTAGAGTTAAGGGGAGAATTGGGGGAAAAGGCGGCAGTGCAACCCTAATCAGGGTAAGATACCGTCTGAGGATGTCAAAAGGGACAAGCAATTGTGACTCAAACAGGGGGAATCGTCTATTTGGTGGGTGCAGGACCCGGTGATGCTGCGTATTTAACGATGCGATCGCGGCAATTGTTGGCGGAAGCTGAGGCGATCGTGTATGATGCCCTGATTGATGAGCAATTGTTGCAATTAGCGCCTGCGGGTTGTCAACGGATCCATGTCGGCAAACGCGGTGGACAACCGAGTTGGCAACAATCAGATATCGATCGCCTCCTGGTGACGCAATGTCAGCAAGGCAAACGGGTGGTTCGCCTCAAAAGTGGAGACCCCTTTATTTTCGGACGCTGTACGGAGGAAATCCAGGCGTTGAAGGCGGCAAGATGTCCTTATGAAGTCATCCCCGGCATTTCTTCGGCATTAGCGGGACCGTTACTCGCCGGAATTCCCCTAACCGATCCGGTGATGAGTCACTCGTTTACGGTGGTGACGGGACATGATTGCGATCGCCTCGACTGGGAAACCCTGGCACAAATGCCGACTGTTGTGATTTTAATGGGGACTCGTCAACTAGAGGAAATCCTCCGGCAGTTGCTGCAACATGGCAAATCCCCGCAAACTCCCATCGCCATTATTCGCGCTTGTGGCACCAGTCGTCAGTTTGTCTGGACTGGAACCTTCGCCGATATCCGCGATCGCACTCGTGGAGAATCTCTCTCCCCTGCGGTGATTGTAATTGGCGAAGTGGTCAAATTGCGCGATTATCTGCTTCCCGAGTCTCCCTCTCGTCGTCAACTCTCTCACGATTCTACTGACTCTGTTCCCATGTCCCAATTTTCATCTCACCCTGCAAAGTCTTCCCCTAATTCTGCCTCGGGTTTAACGGGAAAAACTGTTCTCGTCACGCGATCGGCAGGACAATCGAGTACCTTTACCGAAATGCTCACCGATGCGGGTGCAACGGTGATTGAAATGCCTGCGTTGGAAATTCGTCCTCCCTCTAGTTGGGAGTCGCTGGATGATGCGATCGCCCGGATTAGGGAGTTTGACTGGTTAATTCTCACCTCTGCCAATGCTGTCGATTACTTCTGCGATCGCCTCCTTGCCAAGGGAAAAGATACCCGCATCCTGGCAGGCGTTAAAATTGCAGTCGTCGGCAAAAAAACCGCTGCAACCTTGCAACAGCGGAGTTTGATAGCAGATTATATTCCCCCTGATTTTGTCGCCGATTCTCTGGTGGAAGAATTTCCTGAAGATGTATCGGGACAAAAAATCTTGTTGCCTCGGGTAGAAACCGGGGGACGAGAGGTATTGGTTGCGGAGTTTACGACTCAAGGTGCGATTGTGGAAGAAGTTGCTGCTTATGAGTCCGGTTGTCCCGAGGCGATCGCGCCGGAAGCATGGAAAGCACTCCAACAACACCGCATTGATATCATTACCTTTGCCAGTTCTAAAACCGTGCGAAACTTTTGCCAGTTACTCGATCGCAAGTCCCGGAATGGCGATCGCCCTTGGCAAAGCTTATTAAACAACGTGCGAATTGCTTCAATTGGTCCGCAGACCTCAAAAACCTGTGATGAATTACTCGGACGAGTCGATGTGGAAGCTCAGGAATATACCCTAGACGGCTTGCTGCAAGCCTTACAGTCGGGGAACGGGTGAATGAATGTAGGGACCCTTTCCATACAAAAAGCCGGTTTTGCTGAAACCGGACTTGAGAAAATTGATCTCAGGTCTTGTTTAACTGAGCACCCTAAACCAACCTCGTCTCACGCTGTGCATTAAGCGCTTGATCATCCGTCTCTCTTCTTGAGAGAGGTTGGACTCGGGTAATGCGTTTAAGAGTACCCAGTCGTGGAAGCTGATTTGCTGAGACAACGAAGCATTGATGAACATATCGTGAACCGTTGCTGTAACTTGCATAATCTTTTACCTGAACTCTATGCTTACTATTCTGTAGCTCATCGTTTGAAAAATCATCGGTGGAATCGCTCGATCTGACTCCGTAAAATTACGGAA
>NZ_JAFLQW010000484.1 GCF_017313335.1 Phormidium pseudopriestleyi FRX01
CCACTGTTGCCGGTTTTTCACCGAATTTGGGTAGCGCATCATTGTCCAGAAAACTTGTCTGTGCCTAATGATACCCTATAAGAGTAGAGCATTGCAGAAAAATGCGATAGGCGGTTAAAACCGCTCGTGTGGGCTTTCCACGTCGGTCTAAAGACGCGAGGCTACCAGCCCTACCGTGTTTCTCTTGTGTTATTTGAGTTCAGGGCGTTGTTGACGCAGGATAAACTCAGCGATCGCCAAATCCATTGGAGTGGTCACTTTCAAATTGGTCTCTTCCCCGGGGACAATCTGCACCGGCAAGTCACATTTTTCAAATAATGCCGCATCATCAGTAACCTCCCATCCCAGGGATTTTCCGCGATCGTGGCACTGTTTTAATAAGGCGACTTCAAATCCCTGGGGGGTTTGGGCGGCCCAGAGTTGCGCGCGATCGGGGGTTTTTTCAATGGTTTGAGAGTCCCGGCCGACGATTTTAATGGTGTCTTTGACGGGGATAGCGGCAATTAACCCCGGACAATGGCGGAGGGACTCGGCACAGCGATCGAACAGGTCTGGGGTCGCCAAACACCTGGCCCCATCATGAATTAATACAGATGTCGCCTCGGGCGGGAGTTCCTGTAACCCGTTATAAACCGATTCTTGGCGGGTACTTCCGCCTTGGATGAATTGGACAGGTTTGCTGGGGGGATTGGCGGCTAAAATCGCTTCAAAGTCTGGCCAGTCTTCCGGTTGACCGATTAACCCAATCCAACGAATTTCACGGGAGGCAGAGGCCGCCTCTAGGGTCCAGGCAATCAAGGGGCGATCGAGCAATGACAGGAGTAGTTTATTGCGGTTGCTGCCCATTCGTCGCCCCATGCCAGCGGCTGGTATCAATAAATGCACGGTGGTTCCTCTAAAGCGTTTGGTTACAAAAATGACGAGTGAATAACAATAACTAGAGTAGAGGTGTCGGGGCGATCGCAGGGTTTTTTTAGCCGATTTCTGGCCCGTGGTTGGGTTGAGTCAGAAGATTCCGGATCGGATTAGGTCTCTCATCGCTTAGAATGAGTCTGTTTAGTAAGCTCAATCAATTGAGATGCGAATACTGGCCCTTGTCCCCGGCGGAATCGGCGACCAAATTTTATTTTTTCCGACGTTGGATAGCCTGAAACGGTTATATCCTAACGCTTACATAGATGTTGTTGTAGAGCCTCGGTCCAAAGGTGCTTACCGGGTATCCAAGTTTCTTCATAACAAGTCCCTCCAGGTGCTGCCGTTTGATTTTAAGGATCGCAACGGGTTGGCGGATTGGGGGAATTTGCTGGGGATCATGCGCGATCGCGAGTATGATGCGGTGATTTCTCTTGGACAGCGCTGGGTGGTGGGGTTATTGCTCTGGTTAACAGGCATCCCCATCCGGATTAGCTACTCGGATCTGGGCAACTCCTGGTTGCTCACCAACCCAGTCCCGCTGAAACCTGAGCAATATGCTGCCGGTATGTACCACGACTTGTTGCAGGGTTTTGGGGTCTCCATGCCTTGTCCGGAACTCTCGGTTACCCTGCTCAAAGAGGACCTGCGCTGGTCCGATGAGGAACAGCAAAGACTGGATGTTAAAGATAGCGGTTACATTCTGATTCATGGGGGTGCTAGTCAACTCTCCCAAGTCAAAGGATTGGATAAAATCTATCCCGTTGAAAAATGGCAGCAGATTATCCAGGACCTGCAAACCCGTCAACCTCAATTGCCGGTGGTCTTAATCCAAGGGCCAGAGGATAAACCCTTATGCGACCAGTTGGTTAGGTCCTGTCCCGGCCTTAAGGTGACTTCACCCCCGGATGTGGGTAAGTTGGCGGCCACGATCGCCGCTGCGAATTTGATGCTTTGTACAGACAGTGCGCCAATGCATCTGGCGGTGGCGGTACAGACCTATACGATTGCCTTGTTCGGCCCTACGGACCGGGGTAAATTGCTACCCCCGGGCGATCGTTATATCGGCATTCAATCTTCGACAGGCAAAATTGCCGATATTTCACCAGAGAAAGTCCTAGAAAAAGTTTGGGGAGGTTAAACCGAAGATTCGGAATTGGGAGTTAAGAATTATAGCGTTTCCCACAGTTATTCGCGTACATTTTTGGAGTGCGTAAAGCCTGAGCCCGGGCTTCGCTGACCGCGTAGCGTGTACGCGCGAGCCCAAACATCTTGCTCGCTTGAATAATCTTGCTCGCTTTCTTTATGTCAAATTCATTTAGACGCGCTATATCCGGACCTCATAACTGTGGGAACCGCTATAAAATCCGGACTGATTAATTCTTAATTCTTGTTAATTCTCCTCAAATATCGCTGATGAAACCCGCAGTATTCCTGGACCGAGATGGCGTTTTAAACCAAGAAGTTGGATATATTCATCGCGTTGAAGACCTGAATTTGATTCCCGGTGTGGCCGCTGCGGTCCGCCGCTTAAATGACCGAAATCTCTTCTGTTGTTTGGTTTCCAATCAATCGGGTCCAGCGCGAGGATATTACCCTGCTTCTCATGTGGATGCCTTACACGATCGCCTGTGTTACTTATTGGACGAGGAAGCGGGTGCCCGGTTGGATGCGCTTTATTATTGTCCCTATCTGAGTCCTCCGGAAGGGGGGACGGACCCCGAGTTTACTCGGTGGACCACTTGGCGTAAACCCAATACGGGAATGTTAGTGGCAGCAGCGTGGGAACATGATTTAGACCTGAGTCAGAGTTTTATGGTGGGAGATAAGGCAACCGATGTGGATATGGCCCATAATGCCGGTTGTACAGGGATTTTGGTCAAAACGGGCTATGGCGATCGCGTCTTGGGGGGGAAATACCAACATGACACCCATCCGGATTTCATCGCCTCGGATTTAGCGGAGGCGGTGGATTGGATGACTCAGCAGGGGTCCAAATCTTGAAGGATTAAGGGGCGATCGCACCTAATTTATCGGTTTCCAGTTCCCTAATACGCACCCTCTTTAGCAAACACCACCTTCACCGTCTGGAATAAAATCTGGAAATCCAGAGAAACGGACCAATTTTGAATGTAGGTCATATCCAGGCGGAACACTTCTTCAAAATCGACAATATC
>NZ_JAFLQW010000276.1 GCF_017313335.1 Phormidium pseudopriestleyi FRX01
CCAGGTGGAGATGATATATTTGCATTCTGAGTCAATTTATGAGTGAGTCTTGTTTGCGGCATCGGGAAACTGCTGGAATCCAGGGATTTTTAGTGGATGATTTAAAAAGACTCTGTTCCCAACGGGTAAGAGAAGGGTGTCGGTTTAATTTGGAATGACTCCATGAGAAAGGGGAGGGTAGCCGTCGCTACCCTCCCCTTTAAGCTGAAATCAATCACCGTTGGCCCTCGACCTGTTCTAACCGATCTAAGCGAGTGAAATCGATTTGAACCGCTAACCCATCACCCTCGTTTTCCTGGGAAGGAACAGTGAGTCGGATGGGAAGGAGTAGGGGAGTGCCGAATTGAGTCTGGGGGTTTTGATTGGGGAGATCCCAGTCAAAATCACTAATCCCCCGTTCCAGATCGGCCCGATCGCCCATATCTATTTGCGTGATCGCCTCGGTAGATTCAGGACTAGATTCAGGACCCTGTGCAATGAACTGTTCAGAATTCATTGCCGTTGCCGGTCCCATCGCGGTCAGACTCAGACTGACTCCCGCGAAAGTCAGCAGTGTAGACAGTAGTTTTGACATATATATACCCCATTAAATACCCTGGGGTGGTTTTACTAGACAAGGTAAAAAAGAAGCCTGTTTAACTGGTCAATGAAAAATTCAACAATCAGACCTAGGGTCTGCTGTTGCGATCGTCATGAAACCCCAACTTTTCAAAGTTGTTTTTAAAGTTTCAGAAAACCTGGTAACATTATACCAAAAACTATCCAAAAATCATCATTCTAAAGATGTATCGATAAAGACCAGCCGGATTGAGAGAGGCGATCGCGCACAATAACTTCCCACTGCCCTAAACTGTCAGTGAATTCGGGTTTATGTAAACCAGAACGCCAAAAAATCAGGGCATCTTCGTCCGTGTCTTTATAGTACCGTTTGCGAGAGCCAACCTCTCTAAAGCCAAACTTTTGGTAGAGGGACAAAGCCGGTTGATTAGAGCGACGCACTTCCAAGGTGGCCCATTCCAGTCCTCGCTGCTGAGCACAAGTCAGCAACCCATAGAGGAGAGACTGACCGAAACCCTGATGCCAATAATCGGGATGAATAGCCAGAACCGTGATATGAGCTTCCTCCAGAATCGACCAGAGGCAACCGATGCCCACCAGAGGGGAGATGGGAGGAGAGTCCGGAGAATCAGAAGAGTCCGGTGTTGCGGGAATCGATAACACCAGCAAGTCACTGTTAGGACTGTTGAACTCGCGCTGATAGGCATCAAAGCTCCACATTCCGCCCAAAGAACGCTGATCGAGTTCCACGACAGACTCTAACAGGTCGGGGGTGAGTCGGTTGAGTAATAGAACAGGCACAAAACAGCCGAGGTTAATTGGAGAAAGGACAGGAGACGATTGTACACTGGAAAACGAAGCCACTTACGCTGCTCGACTTAACCTCATACAAATTCTTAAATATGGTATCCATTCAAACCCCTGCGGCTCAGAAAACAGGCCGTCAGTATCTAACTCAATCCAGTAGCGCCACCGAGAGGCGATCGCCCAATCAGGAACTGCTCCCGCTCACTGCCCGCGCGAATGACCACGATCGCCTAGAAATCGGCGGCTGTGATGTCGTCACCTTGGTTGAGCAGTTCGGTTCGCCCCTTTATATTGTGGACGAAGACACCCTCAGAGAAGGGGCCAGACAGTATCGGGACCTATTTGCTCGGTACTATCCAGGTCAATCTCAAGTGTTGTATGCATCGAAAGCCTGGAATTGCTTGGCAATTTGTGCGATCGTCGGCCAAGAAAACCTCGGGATCGATGTCGTCAGTGGCGGTGAACTGTACACGGCCCTAGAAGCCGGTTTACCCCCGGAAAAAATGTATCTGCATGGCAACAACAAATCCAAAGAAGAATTGCAGATGGCTGTTGCCAGTGGCTGTACCGTCGTTGCCGATAACTGGCAGGACTTGCATCAATTAGTGGCGATCGCCAAGGAAACCCCCGATTCAGCCATCCGGATCATGCTGCGGTTCACCCCAGGGATCGAGTGTCACACCCATGAATATATCCGCACCGGACACCTAGACAGTAAATTTGGCTTTGATCCCGACCAAATCGAAGAAGTCTTTGCCTTTGTCCAACAGCATCCCATTTTGACCTGCATTGGACTCCATGCCCATATTGGCTCCCAAATTTTTGAACGACAACCCCATCGGGACCTGGCTGGCGTGATGGTGCAGTGGTTAAAACAAGCCGCTGCCTACCAACTCCCGATTACCGAACTGAATGTCGGAGGCGGATTAGGCATTCGCTATACAGAATCCGACGACCCCCCGAGCATTGAGGAATGGGTCAAAGGCGTCAGCGCAGCCATTATCGAAGCCTGCGAGTCCCAACAAGTGGCTTTACCGAAATTACTCTGTGAACCCGGGCGATCGCTCATTGGTCCAGCTTGCGTCACCGCCTACACCCTCGGCGCACAAAAACAGGTCCCTGGAATCCGCACCTATCTTTCCGTAGATGGCGGGATGTCCGATAACCCCCGTCCGATTACCTATCAATCCGTCTATCGAGCCGTTGTCGCCAATCGGATGTCCGCACCCCTGACTGAAACTGTTACCATAGCCGGTAAGCACTGCGAATCCGGGGACATCGTAATTCATCAAGCCAGTCTGCCTAAAACGGAAAGCGGGGATATTCTAGTCGTCATGACCACAGGTGCTTACAATTACAGCATGGCCTCGAATTATAATCGGGTACCCAGACCCGCTGCCGTATTAGTCAACGATGGCATTGCGAATATTATCCTGGCCCGGGAAACTTACGAAGATTTAATTCGACAAGATCGCCTACCTGAACGACTGGCTCATCTGAGTTAATAGCCATTCATTTTGGCACAGGACCGGCGGTGTCAGCCCTGAAAACTTCTGGAATTGAGCCATGTAATCGGTTAAAAACTGATTCTAGTGTTGGGGCGATCGCCCAGGGTGGACAACGGCTTGGACTCAACCATCCGTGGATTTTAACCCACGAAAAAGCAAAAGGCTGGCGAGATTGCCAGCCTATCAATCTCGTCATGTAGAAGCGCAAGGTTAATCGAGATCCGATGGGATATTTGTGGGAGCAATTGTCGATCGACCCGAACTGGACTCAGTCCTTGCTGCTTCACCTGGTCCAAATTTGGAACGAATGGATTAAAAATCCGCTTGACATCCTCTTAGTTTTGGCCCTGACCTATATGGTGCTCGTCATCATTGGGGAACGCCGCACCCTTTGGATCGTTCGCGGATTTATCATTCTGATGGTCGCAGCAGCTATCAGTACCCGCCTTAAACTGACTCTGTTGAGTTTCGTCCTCAATAGCTTAGTCATCGGTTCGGCAGTGGCAATGGCGGTGATTCTGCAGTCGGAATTCCGTCGATTTTTGGAACAATTGGGTAAAGGGGAAATCCGGCAACTGTTTCAACCTTACCGCCAGATTATTCCTAAACCCGATAGTGTCATTGATGAAATCGTCGATGCAGTCAAGGAACTCTCCCAAAACCGCACCGGCGCTTTGATGATTTTAGAAACCAGCGGTCCCATAGACGAACGGGATTTTTCGGTTCCGGGGGTAAAAATCAATGCCGAGGTCTCTAAAGAACTCTTACAGACCATTTTTCAGACCAGTACCCTGTTGCATGATGGGGCGCTATTAATTCGCGCCTCGCGAATTATGGCAGCAGGGGTGATTCTACCTTTGTCCGATCGCACCGCTTCCCGACAGTTAGGAACCCGCCATCGCGCCGCAATGGGGATTACGGAACGAGTCGAAAACTGCGTTTGTGTTGTCGTTTCTGAGGAAACTGGCTCGATTTCTTTGGCCGAAAAAGGTACCCTGAATCGACCTTTAACGAGCAGCAAACTCAAGGAACTACTACAAGCCCGATTTTCACAAACCGTCGAACGGGAACCTGTCGCTCCTGATTTGCCAAATTTAGCTCGTCAGTTACTATCAAAAGCAGTCGGACTCGTGCTACGCTTGCTCCGTCTTCCATCATCGGCTTCACGGGAGAAAAAATGATTACCAAGCCATCAGCTTTACAACAGTTGCCTGCTGACCTCGATTGCGAGAGACTCCCCAAGCACGTAGCAGTGATTATGGATGGAAATGGTCGATGGGCAAAGCTTCATGGAATGCCCCGCTTTATGGGGCATCGGCGCGGAGTTGATACCCTCAAGGACCTCCTGCGCTGCTGTCGCGATTGGGGAATTCAGGCCCTCACGGTTTATGCGTTTTCGAGTGAAAATTGGGGGCGTCCCTTAGAGGAAGTCAATTTTTTGATGACGCTGTTTGAGCGGGTCCTGCGCCAAGAACTCCAGGAGATGATGGAGGAAAATGTCCGGATTAACTTTGTGGGAAACTTAGAGTCTTTGCCGAAATCCCTCCAAGAAGAAATCGGGCGATCGGTGGAAAATACTCGCAACAATAAAGGGATTCACTTTTCGATCGCCACGAATTACGGGGGTCGTCAGGAAATCGTCCAAGCTTGTCGGGCGATCGCCCAACAGGTGCAGCAAGGTTTAATTCAACCCGAACAAATCGATGAGGCGTTATTTGAACGCCATCTCTACACCTCCGATGTCGGGGACCCGGATTTGCTGATTCGCACCAGTGGCGAAATGCGTCTGAGCAATTTTCTCCTCTGGCAAGTCGCCTACTCCGAACTCTATGTCACCGAAACCCTCTGGCCAGATTTTAACCGCGAAGAATTCCATTACGCCCTCCGTTCCTATCAAAAACGAGAACGCCGTTTCGGCAAGGTGTAACCACCCCCCATTCTCCCCCATCCCCCAATTCTCCCCCAACAACCAACAACCAATGACCAATGACCAACAACCAATGACCAATAACCAACAACCAACAACCAACAACCAACAACCAACAACCAACAACCAACAACCAACAACCAATGACCAACAACCAATGACCAATCACCCCTAGGGTCCACTAAAAATCGCTTCTTCAATATCTCGCCGACTCAGAGAATATTTGAAGGAGCGTTGAACCTCTTGCACTCCCCCCTCAGCATTGATGTAGCGGACACTGACGTGTTCAACATCCAGTACGAGTTCTGCATTCCAACTGGGGCGTTCTACCCGCCAGCAGTGCAGTTCGGTGTGGTCTTGTTCGCATCCTTGGTCCTCTAACCATTGCTCGATCGCCGGAAGAGCATGGTTATAAAGCGGGGTATCCGGTGAAGGTAATGTCATAGTTCATTTAGCCTTGCTCAAGTAAGTTTAGAAATTTTGTTCTGTTCTGCTGGGATTCACCGATCGCCGTCGCCTCCTCCTCTTTTTTGAGGATCAAAAAGGCATTTCACGGATTCAACATCCAGCTTTGGCCGGATAGATATATTCTCCCATCCGAGGCGATCGTCGAGACGGGCATTGAGAACAACTCTGGAGTCTGAGATGATGGTAACGGGACATTTTCCCGGGTTAACCCGATCGCGATCGCCAGCAACAAACAACCCATCAACGTGATCCCCAGAATCAACAGCACAAACAACTCCCCACCGGACAAAGGACGCTCAGACGGTTCTCGACTCGTCCCTGGAGACCGCCCATAAGCAGCATCAGGGGTGCGTTTCCAGTGCGGTGGTAATGCCACCCCATTTCCCCCAATTCCGTCCCGCTCTAGTCTCAATTTCACATCATAGAGATGTCGTTCTCGGTCATTACTCAGGGTCGTGTAGGCATCCTTAAGCTGTTGAAACTTTTCCCGCGCTTCCGCCTGGGGAAGGGGGGAGGTATCTGGATGATAGCGCTTGCTCAGTTCCCGATATGCGCGGCGAATTTCCGGCCCCGTTGCCCCATTGTCCAGGCCAAGCAAGGCATAATAATTCAGTGCCGACAGGGTACCCGGTGGCATCGGGGGTTTTCGGTTGTTAAAATTTGCCCGGTTTTGAGTCACAACAAACACCACTGGCGTCAGTTTTAGCTAGTTTATCGCATCTATCCCTAGTCTTCATTTTAAGTAAATTTTAAGTAAAGTCTGTGCGAATCCGGGCGATCGCCTCATTCACCGAGTCGCTATCCAGCCAACTGACAAACCCCCCATAAATTATATTCCCCTGGGTATCGGCTAGGAAAATATAGTCAATTCCCAACCAATTTTTCCAGGTGCGGACCACCGTCCCATCCCGCAGGACAAAAATCGGTCTGGAATTTTTCAAGTCACTGTCTGAGGCATAGTTGATGCCCCGCACCTGGTCTAAAATGGCGATCGCCTCCTGAGTCATCGGTCCAATTGAAGAGGCAAAATTAGCCTGTTGGTTACCCACTTGCCGCACTTCCCATTCCAGACGAGATTTCAACTCCTCAGAAATTGGTAACCTCTCCAACTCCCCTAAAACCGTTTGGGTGCGTTCCGTGCGCCCCCGCACCCGATAGACATCGGTGAGTAACTGTTCAATACTTTCCTGGGTCAGATATTCAGCAATTAACCCCGTAATCCCCAAAACGCCGATGCCGCCGAGGACTCCGACTGGACCCCCCAACAAGGCTAAGGCAGCGGCGATCGCTGCCGAACCCGTTAATCCCGTCGTTGCCATTGCGATCGCCAGAATGATTCCAGGCAGTCCCAAAGCGGCCACCTTTTTTACCACTTCATCCATTGGTTCTATCCTTCCTGGGACATGATATCGAGCCTACAATTTCTAGGGTAGCGTTAAGCCGCCGGAATGAAATAGAACCCAATCCCACAGCAATTGTAGGGTGGGCACTGCCCACAGTAAGTCAGGTGGGCAGTGCCCACCCTACAATTGCCGTTGAAAAACGAAACAAAAACTTGGAATCTTGACCCTTATCTGATACAATAAGAAGTTTGCAATATGTACGAAGCTTGCTGGAAGGAGACGTCTGTTATGGCCCGGATGTACTACGACGAAGACGCAAATTTGGACCTATTAGCCGGAAAAACCATTGCAATTATTGGTTACGGCTCTCAAGGTCACGCCCACGCCCTCAACCTGAAAGATAGTGGCATGAACGTCATTGTCGGGCTGTATCCGGGCAGCAAATCAGCCACCAAAGCAAAAGATGCCGGATTGACCGTGCATAGCGTTGCTGATGCCGCGAAAGCTGCTGATTGGATTATGATTTTGTTGCCGGATGAGGTCCAAAAGTCGGTTTATAAACATGAAATTGAGCCGAATCTCAGCACAGGCAACGTACTGTGTTTCGCCCACGGCTTTAACATTCATTTTGGACAAATTGTTCCCCCGGATAATGTGGATGTGGTGATGGTGGCACCGAAAGGGCCAGGACATTTGGTGCGTCGGACTTATGAACAGGGAGAAGGGGTTCCGGCATTGTTTGCGGTGTATCAAGATGCTACGGGTCAAGCTCGCGATCGGGCAATGGCTTATGCCAAAGGCATTGGCGGCACCCGCGCTGGTATCCTAGAAACGACTTTCCGCGAAGAAACCGAAACCGACCTGTTTGGTGAACAAGCGGTGCTCTGTGGGGGCCTAAGTGCCTTGATTAAAGCCGGGTTTGAAACCTTGGTTGAAGCGGGATATCAGCCGGAATTGGCTTATTTTGAATGTCTGCATGAAGTCAAACTAATCGTTGACTTGATTGTGGAAGGTGGACTCGCCACCATGCGCGATAGTATCTCCAATACCGCAGAATATGGAGACTACACTCGCGGTCCTCGCATCGTCACCGATACCACCCGCGCCGAAATGCGGAAAATTCTCAAGGAAATTCAGACGGGACAATTTGCTCGGGAATTCGTGTTAGAGAACCAATCCGGTAAGGCTGGATTTACAGCCATGCGCCGACAAGAAGCCGAACATCCCATTGAGGAAGTCGGAAAAGATTTGCGGGCCATGTTTAGCTGGCTGAAGAAAAAATAAGCCGCTGAATTAGAAAAACCACAGACGCGCCCTAGGGTGCGTCTGTGGTTCACTGGAATTGTCCAAGGGTTGGGGATTCCATCACTTACCCTTTTGTTCTTGCTGGAGTTGTTCTTCGGTTCGCTCAAACGAATCGGGTTTTTCTTTAGTCCTAGAAACCCAATTCGGGATGAGTCCTGTGCCAAATTTCGTGAGGCTGGTGCGAGTTTGGACGCTCGTTGTCTGCATTTCTTTTGGCAGAAAGGTAAGTTGATCTCCAAATCCAATATACAGAAACGCCAAGAGAATCGAGCCTGTAATTAAGGTGGTTTTAAGCATCTGTTGTCTTTTAGAGTGAAAGGACAGCACTGTTCTGTGAGGCTCACACAATATGATTATACCACATTTTCTCTGGTTTTAGGAAAATTAGGACCCAATTTGGGCGGGCTGGGATTTTATTTCTTTAGGCGGGGGGCTGGATGAGTGGAGTGGGTTGCCTGTGGGCGATCGCAATTATCAACTGGCTGGAATGGATTGAGAACGCTTTTTCTGTTCACCGAGTCCTGAGTGGCGATCGCCCGTGGGAGTAGACTTGAATCCAGGGGTTCACTTCATTGCCCCGGCAAACCCTTTGCTAAAGCCGATCGCCGGTCCGGATTGTTCTCTCCACCCGGGCGATCGCTAACCTTTTCTC
>NZ_JAFLQW010000028.1 GCF_017313335.1 Phormidium pseudopriestleyi FRX01
ATCAGCATCCACAATATGACTGATCCCATCGGAGATATTTTATTAGCTTGACGCCGGAAGCCCCGCGCCATACCTGTACTCAGGTTGGTGTCGGGATGGATAGGCGGTCAATCGATGGGACTCAATATTTTACTTTACTATACCCGCTCAAAAAATAGAAGAAAATACCTTGATAGAAGCTCCCAAATTATAACTGAACCTAATTTTTATACCTCAACCCTCAACCTAAAATCTGAGCGTGACCCCAACTATGAATTCAGCCCTAAACCCTCATACTATTTTAATCGCGAATGACGATTCCTCCTTCTGTCTCCTGATTGAAGAAGCCTTTCACGAAGTTCGCGCCAACCTTACCCTATTTTTTGTAGAAGATGGAAAGCAACTCCTCGACTATCTGTATCGGCGCGGTCCTTATCAAGACCCCCTCAATTCGCCTGTTCCCGACCTCCTTTTGCTCGATCTAAATATGCCCAAACTCGACGGACGAGAGGCATTAGTCCAAATTAAATCTGACCCCAAACTCAAGACAATCCCCATTGTTATCCTGAGTAGTTCCTATCATGAAGAAGATATCTCTAAATGCTACAATGCCGGTGCTAACTCTTTTATCGTCAACCCCTTAACCTTCGACCAATTGGCAGTTGCCATGCAAAGCTTATGTAACTATTGGTTATCCGTCGTCTCCCTTCCCCCGAAAAAAATATAAGCCCGAGATTCATCCCAGTCAATACCCCAAATCCACAGACTTGCCTGAATTCACCTAACCTTATGAAAGAGCCCATATATAAAAAAAACACCTATTTCGGGTCAGAAAACATGAAGTTTTACCTGACCCTACATCGGTATAGGCGGTTTCTTCCCCCTCGCTTCGTCGGCGTAATTTCCCGTGATTATTTATGCAGGATGGATTCGTAAATCTCTACATAATTTTTCCCAGGATAATTCCATGAGTAGTCATATTCCATACCTTGAATTGCTAATTGCTCAAACTCTTTCGGTGACTCATACCACAAATCGATCGCCCGATTCATGGCCGACTCCACCGCCTCGAAATCGGTTTCATAGAACACATAGCCATTGCGTTTTTCCGGTGGCTTATTCTGGTCATAATCTCGGTCAAATACCGTATTCACCAATCCGCCAACCCCGCGCACAATCGGAACTGTGCCATATTTAAAACCAATCATCTGGGTTAACCCACAGGGTTCATAATTACTTGGAACCAGAATCATATCCGACCCGGCATAGATGAGATGGGATAACTCTTCATTAAAGCCTAACTCTAAATGACAGTCGGGATTATCATTTAAGAAATTTTTTTCATGCCAAAAATGGTCATTAATTGCTGGTTCCGTGGCTGAACCCAGGAGGACAAACTGTGCACCTTTACTCAAGGCATAATACATGGCGTGGTGAACTAAATGCACACCTTTTTGTTGGTCAAGTCTGCCAATATAGGCCACAATCGGCTTATTTTCATCCCGGAGCAACAACTGCGATCGCAGGGCTTGTTTAGCCTTTTGTTTTTCCTCAAAGTTGTCAATACTGTAATGACAAGGAATGTAGCGGTCTGATTCCGGATTCCAAAAGCCATAATCAATGCCATTGAGCACCCCGGTAAATTTATCCTGATGCAAATGCAAAGTATGACCTAATCCAGAACCCACCTCGGTATAATGCGCTTCCCAAGCATGGTGAGGAGAAACCGTGGTAACTGCATTAGAATAAATAATCCCGCCTTTCATCAGGTTAATCGCAAAGGGATTGAAATTATCCTGGAGGCGATCATGTTGGAAGTAATAAGCCTCTTGATTGAGCCCTGTTCCCTTGAGCACCTCAGAACCCGCCAAACCTTGATGTTTAAAGTTGTGAATCGTGTAGCAAACTCGCTGATTCCACATCCCATTATACTTGTATATTTCGTACAACAAGACCGGAATTAAACCTGTTTGCCAGTCGTGACAATGGATGACATCGGGTCGCTTATTACTTCTGAGGAGAAACTCTAAAGCCGCCTTACTAAAGAACGCAAAGCGCATATTATCATCACTGCAACCGTAGTAACAACCACGGTTAAAGAAATTATCCTCGCAGTGGGGTTCAATAAAGAAGCAAACGCGCCCGTGGACCCATCCACAATACACCGAACAGTGCACAGCCCCCCCATACCAAGGCACAAACAAATCCCGATAGGCATCATGAAGGCCCCAAATATGGTCATAACGCATACAATCATATTTGGGCAGAATCAGTTCCACCGTATGACCCTGATTCTCTAATTCCCGGCTTAATCCATAAACCACATCCCCCAATCCGCCGGATTTGATTACCGGGGCGCATTCCGAGGCAATCTGTACGATGTACATTTTTACTCCTCACGTTACAAAACTTAATTTTATCTCTGCTTTTATTGATTAGCAGCAATCCGTCAATTTTGGCAAGTGCCTGTTTCACGAATTGGAAACAGGCAAGGGGACTTTTTGGCTCTAGGGAGAGACTTTGAGAAGATGGAGTCACGCGGATGGCCCCATTCCTCTCTAGTATGGGGGCAATGGCTAGGAATTTTCATAGCGCTGGCAAATCCCCAGAAAGGTTTCCCGGAGGCGATCGCGCACAGACTGGGGTGCTATGACCATCATATCCGGTGCTTCTCGCTTGACTTCTCGGATAAACCAGTAGGTACTGGAGATGCGACGCACCACCTGCTTGACCTGATTTTCTAACCAGTCTGCCGAGATATCCCCAGGTTTGGGTTTATAAGCAAAGGCTAATCGATTGCACAAGTGGATTTTCACCGCTATCTGAGCAAGCTGGGGACGCCACGGGCCCTTTATCGGGAAGATGGCGGCTTCAGGAATGCGGTCTAAACGCAAACACCAGTTATGCATGAGTTTTGGGATGTCCAGATTGCCTTCGGTTTCCTCGCACCAACAATCGAGATATTGCCGTTCTTCATGCCGGTTAATCTGGGCGTGACGAACGGTGAAGGTCCACAGGCGTCCGGTTGCGTCTTGATAGGAGAGTTGAAAGGGTTGCTGGCGGAGGATATAGCGATCGAGTTCGATGCGCCAAGGGTGAGGGGGAGTCTCCAGAAAGCGCTCAATTTTGTTGCGGAGGGGGATAGAGAGTTCGCTTCGTTCTTGCAACAGTTGGGCGATCGCCTGCGCCTCCAAAATCCTCCCAGCATCGGTGAGAGCATCTAAGGCGCAGTCGAGGGCTTCTATACGGGTATTTGACCAGTCATTATTAGGGGCAATCTGAAGCTCACGACGAGCGATCGCCTCCACCAGTCGGGTAATATTCGGGCGATCGCCCCACGTCATCCCCAGTTCTATCGCGAGTCCTTGCAACCGGATTTTATCTCGTTCTGAAATTGACAGGGTTATGGATTCAGCTTTGCGGCTCATATTTTATACGGACACTTTATCCGGGTAAGGTCTTGTCAGTTTCTATTTTCAGTGGCAACATAAGAAATAGCAATAGGGTACGGACACAAAAAACTTATGTCCAATTATGGCATTCTTCTCAAACCGATTCAATCCCTGAAAGGTATTGTACGGATGCTTGGAGAGCTTACTTAGCATTAACATCTGAGAAAACCAGCACAGAGTTACCGATCTGTTTCTGATTACACAAGTTCAGACGTAAAGGGAATCGATCACTTATGAATTTTGATGAATTATTGCGGGATAAACGGGAAGAAATCTTGAAGATTGCAGCCAAACATGGGGCCTGTAATGTCAGGATTTTTGGTTCAGTAGCGCGAGGAGAAGCCGATCGCGACAGCGATATCGATTTTCTCATTGATTTAGGTGAAAACCTTAGCCCTTGGTTTCCGGTGCGCTTGATTCGGGAATTAGAAAGTAGCCTGGGTTGTAAAGTCGATGTGGTGACAGAAAAGGGATTAAAAGAGCGAATTCGAGAACGGGTATTACAAGAGGCGGTGCCACTATGAGAGACGATCGCGAACGGTTGAGAGATATGCTGGAGGCGATCGCCAAAATCGAGAAATACACTCGCCGAGGCAGAGAAGTTTGTCAAGAAGACGAACTGATTCAAACCTGGATCCTTTATCATTTACAGATTATTGGTGAAGCATCGGCAGCGATGTCTGAGGCAACCCGCGCCCGACATCCAGAACTTCTTTGGCAGGATATGAGCGATTTTAGAAATGTTTTAGTTCACGAATATTTCCGAATCGACGTGGATATTATTTGGGCGATCGTTCAGGGAGAGTTGCCAACATTAAAAAATCAGATTGAAACAATTTTGCTAGATAATCCTAGGAAATTGTTATGAAAAGAAATTGCTAGAACCAGGAAGCCAACCTCTGGGTTTGAAGAGGACATTAATCCCCTCAATACCGATAGATAAGGATGCACTTAACTATCATTTTTGAGAATGCCTAACGCTTACTTTCTTAGGCTTCTATCGTAACTTTAATTATCTCCAGGTACTTATGTCCAATTATTGCCTTGTTCTCAAACCGATTTACTCTTGTCCTGCCTCGAAAGTGCCGAAAGACATGGAACTGCCTACGGGTTGGGGACTTTCCTGGCATCAACTGGAGACCTTTAAGGCGATTCAAGACCCCAATATTGATGTGGTTTTCAATACAGCGATGACGGGGGACGGCAAAACCCTAGCAGCTTTTCTGTGCATTTTGTATGGATACATAGCGGCAGTCGCTCTGTATCCCACCAACGAACTCGCACGAGATCAGGAGGGACAAATTGGCGGATATACTCAGACATTGCAACTCTCCCAGGAACCGCGCTTGTCTCGTTTGAGTGGAGAATTGTTAGAAATTTATGCAGAAACCGAGGGATTGCGGAAAAGTGCGGCGATTCAAACTCGCGCCAGTCAATCGGAGATTTTGTTAACGAATCCAGATATCTTTCATTACCTGCATCGCGGTGCATATCTCACCAAAAATTCTAGTCCCGATAGTTTGTGGAATCGTCTGGATAAACATTTCGATTTGTTTATTTTTGATGAATTCCATGTTTTCAGTACACCACAAATTGCCAGTGTTATTAACACCCTGCTGTTGATTCGCTGTACCAATCGGCGCAAAAAGTTTCTGTTTCTGTCGGCAACTCCCAATGAGGATTTACTGAACCGATTAAAATTGGCTGGATTTCGCTGTTGCGAGATTAACCCCGTCGCTGAAAATAAGTATCGTTTTCCTGATAGCGAGGAAGAGTGCCACAAGTTGGAATCGGGTGGATGGCGGCAAGTATCGCGGCCAATTCAGTTAGAGTTTATTTCCCTAGAACCGACGATTAAAGCGTCAGAAACCTGGTTGCGAGACAACTGTCAGTTAATATTATCGCACTTTGAAGAGCATCCCGGGAGTAAAGGTGCGATCGTTCTGAATTCCATTGCCGCAGTCAAACGCCTGATGCCGTTTTTCCGAGAATTGCTGACACCGTATGGGTTAGTGGTAGCGGAAAATACGGGATTAACGGGGAAAGAACAGAAAGAGCGATCGCTGTTTGCAGATTTAGTTTTAGGAACCAGTACGATTGATGTCGGGGTGGATTTTAAAATTAATTTACTGATTTTTGAATCTGCGGACGCCGGGAGTTTTATCCAACGATTAGGACGATTGGGAAGACATAATGGCTATGAAAAAGATGGCAAAACCGTTACGTTTGAAAAGTTTATCGCCTATGCCTTATCGCCGAACTATTTAGTCGAACGGTTGTTTCAGGGAGATTCGCCACCATTGGCATCGGGGGAAAGCTGCGATCGCGTCTTCTTTCATGAGACGATTCGGGAAAATTACCGTCAAAT
>NZ_JAFLQW010000482.1 GCF_017313335.1 Phormidium pseudopriestleyi FRX01
CACCCACTGTCCCCGATAGTCAGACAGGGAGAGATTGCCATCTCCTGTATTCGTGGGGAGGGTAAATTCTGGTGCCGGTTCTGCGATCGCCGGTAGTTTACCCCCCATAGAATAAGCGGCAGGGGAGAAGTTGAACCAGGCGAGAAAAGAAAGCGTAGCAACGAGAAAGAGTCGGAAAAAAGAGCGACGGGACATGATGATTAATCAGAAAAAGCGTTACCTAGAAGACGAAGACTTCTAGTGGAATATTCTGGTTATAGCGCGTTTGTGATCAAGCCGCACCGAATAAATCCGACTTCCTCTCGGCAGGTGGGATGGCTTGTAAATCGATTATAAACCTCCCTCTTCCAAGGAGGGATTGGAGTTGGGATTGGTATTGCCCGGATTAGACGGGACCGAAATGGGTTCTAATCGATCTTCAGCGGTAAGATATTTGTAGCTTCCGATACTGAGCCAATCGGTGGGTTGAGTGCAATATTCCTTACCATCCATGAGAATCGAGACCACTTGAGCGCCACAGTTAACCGGATCTAATCCCCATTCTGCGAGTTTGGCGAGATTGGTGTCTCCAGAAGGAGTGGAGAGATTATTGGCAGGGCGTGGAGTGGGTTGCTGAGAGAGGGCGTGTTCAAGCACTCTAATATTTTCCTGGACCTGGCGGTATTGCGACATTTTACCCTGGGCCTGAAGCAATTCTGCTGAACGACGCAAATCCTCCAGTGCACCTGGGCGATCGCCTTGATTAACGAGGATTGTGGCCCGGTTATTATAAGCGAGGGGGTAGTTGGGATTGATCTCGATCGCGCGATTGTAATCCGCAAGTGCTCCGGTAGGGTCTCCGAGTTCCGCCTTGGCATTCCCTCGGACTAAATAGGCTTTTTCATTTGTCGGATCGAGCTGGATTGCCTGATTGGTATCCGCAAGAGCCTCTTGCCAGTTCCCCATTTGGTCATAAGCTAGACCTCGATTGTAATAGGGTCTGGCATCATTCGGCTTACTCTTGATCGCTTCAGTCCAGTCGGCGATCGCCCCTGGACGGTCTCCGTTGCGAATGCGGGCATTTCCCCGGTTAAAATAGGCGTTATGGGCGTCATCCGGATCCGGGTTCCGCTCCAGGGCCAAGGTAAAATCAGCGATCGCTGCAGTATAGTTTCCCCCATCTAAGCGCACCATTCCCCGCAGATTGTAATCTCTGGCAGCGCTGGGATTATCTAACTGAGCGGGTTTCTCTTGGTTCGGGCTGTTATTCACCTGCAAATTGGAGGAACTGACCCCCAATTGAGACCCGATTGCCACAAAGATTTCGATGGGAATAGCTGCATTAAAGCCGGTTTTGATCGTGAGCGGACTGCCGGTAGAAGTTTCCAGTTGACCCTCAGTGTCTCCTTGACCATGAATCCCGACGACTCGACCTTCACTATCAAAAACTGGGCCACCACTCATCCCACTTTTAGTGATCGCAGTGTGGCGCAAGTTATATCCTTGGGGACGGCTGCTGGGACGACTGGTCACCATTCCCGGGGTAAATTCTGATTCCCGTTGGGTGCCGACGCGATTGACTAAGGCAGGATAGCCAAAGACATAAATTGAGGAACCCGGAACGATCGTTCGAGAATCCCCCAAGGTTGCCACCGGATAAGATGTGTTGGTTTCAAAGTGCACCACCGCTATATCCGGGTTGTTCTCACTATTATTTGGCAGCGATCGCACCTGAGTCACGGGATAGTCTCTGCCGTCAGGAGTGCGAACCGTATAGTTAATATTTTGGCGACAATTTAACAGACAGGCGACGTGGTGCGCGGTCAGAACGGTATAAACATTCCCCTGTTTGCCGATGATTACCCCTGACCCGCCCAAAGCACCCGCCAAATCAGCATTAATTTGTACCGAACTTTGTTGGGCAATTTGATAAATGTCGGAGCTACTTTTAGCTTGGACAACTGCCGGTATCGTCAGCGTGAGCACCGCTACGGTTGCCGTTCCCATCAGGATTCGGTGCAAGTTATCAACTCCAGACCCATTCCAATTCATAACTCTACCCTTTCGGAAAATTTCATCAATCGAATTATTACTGCACGACTATAGCTTGTTCTAAATGATTTATGTCCTCTCCTGCTCCCCTCTCCTTGTAGGAGAGGGGTTGGGGGAGAGGTCTTAATTCCACAACTGATATAGGATTGCTATATTACAACCCCCCTTGACTCTCCTCGTTCAAGGGAATTGTATTTTGCTGAAATTGAGCAATCGGAATGGCCCAACTCAAGGCTTCCATTTGCTCGAAAAGCTGAGGAGAAGGCACCGAACCATCGGCAAAAATAAACGCATTAATGCCTTGGAACGGATATTTTAATTTTCCATTAATTCCGATCAAAGCCCCATTGCGATCGACCACGGGGCCTCCACTCATGCCCAGTAGAACATCGTTGGTGTAGCCAATTTGATATCCACCCTGGAGCGATCGCGGGGATCTCATTTGCACCTGTCCGAGGGTCACCCGAAAGGCACTCACCCCCCAATCTCGGGTATCCTCAATGGAAACCAGGCGATCGCCCTCTTGGTTAAAATGCCACGCCGGAAATCCCGCAGCATAAACCGGATCTCCCACAGATAAGGCATTGGAGTCGGCAATTTCTGCCACCCGATACGAGTTACTGCTCGTAAATTGCACCAGGGCCAGATCCAAATTCCCAAACTGGGGTAATGGCATCCACCACGCAGCATGGTACTCACCATCGGCGGTGATCAGCCGATAGCCATTTTCAGGGGTATCAATTACCACATGATTATTCGTGAGTACGGTATAAGTTGGCCCCCGACGAGCAACGATCGCCCCAGAACCGGACCCGTTTTGAGTCAAAATTCGCACCGTCACCAGTCGGGCAATTTCCGACGCCGAAGCGTCTTCCATCGGACCCTTCAAATTCGGGGCAACGGATAGAATTCCCCTAGCATCCAATCGGTCTGAATAGACCGTTTTGAAAGTAGAAACTGCATCCCCCGATTGCCCATAAGAAATAATCGGAGCGATCGCATCGTGAGCCAGAATAATTAACAGAATCCCTGGTAACATTCCCTTTGTTTTCCTATCGGGTTATCAACCCTGTAGAGCAGTGAAAACTCCTCTACAGGGTTAGGCTATCAACCCTTGACCCGGGGTTCGGGATCTAAATACCGGAATCGTTATTATTGGTAGGATTGTCCCACATTTGCTGATTGTTATTTGTCGAATCTTCCTGGCTCGACCCCATTGCGTTCTGTTCCCACTCGCCTAAATCGATGTATGTTTGATTTAAGCCGGTTTCGGAAATGACTCCTGCACTAGAACCGCTGCGACTAATCTGCATTAACTGGCCGAGAATTTGACCGGGACGGTTGGCATTTTCTGGCTTAAGAGTAAACAGGGTATTATCGGCATTACAACTGTTAGCTCCTGTGGCTCCAATCGCACAAATGACGGTCTGTCCATTCACTACACCGTGAGTCAGCAACAAATCTTGGAGACGACCCCCATTTGCACTCACTGCCGCATTCAATTTCTGCGAAACGATATTGCAACGGTTTTGTGGGTTGTATTGGTCGCCAAAGTAGCTCGACCCCTGCGCGGTCCATTGAATCAAGGGAATTGGCTGTCCCCCACCCCGTTGAGCCACTGTCGCGTAGTTGCTGCCTTGGGGAACGCAGATAAAGGATGTACCTGCACTAGCATTGCTCGGAGAAGGGGTTACACTCGGCTGACCCACATTCGGCTGAGAGCCACCACTGGAACCACCTACACTCGGACGTGCCAGGGTGGATGGTGCCAATACGAGGCTGCTCGCCAGGGTCAGAACGGTTGCCAAAACTGGAACGAAAGATAGTGATTTCATTGTTAACTCCTGTTGCAATTCTGTTGCAATTGAATCGTTTTAAGGGCGATCGCTACGGCAAATTTACAGGCCAGATCCATTATCAGGCTGTACATTCGGGTTGCGATTGGTGTTGGTATTTGAAGGCTGAGGCAGCGGAGTCTGAGCGATCGGTTCTAGCCGATCATCTGAGGCGATATATCGGTAATTTCCGACATTAAGCCAGTCACTAGGTTGGGTACAGTATTCTTTCCCATCCATTAAGATAGAAACGACTCCCGACGAGCGGCACTCTACGGGTTTTAAACCCCACTCTTCGAGTTTCGCTAAATTGCGATCGGCAACCTGAACCTCATCAAAGCGGTTGGTGGTCGCATTGTAAGTATATTTTCCTTCCGGATAATTTCGACTACAAACCGTTTGTCCGTCAATCGTAATTTCAGCTAATCCCCTTCCCCCACAGGCAGTCCACTGCATCCCAAACTCCCTGGCCAATCTATCTCTGAGCGACTCTGGCTGGGGTTCTGCTGACACCGGGTCGATAGTTCCCGTGGTTGGATTGTAGACGTGCTGACCCCCTTTCTTTATATCTGAGGTGCATCGGGTTTCCGTCCCTATTCTGATCGTAGCCAGTTCCGGATTTCCACAGGGCACGATGGTCAAATTCTGGTCTCGCATCACATAATCAGCTGGAAGCGAGCGATCGGGATTCGACGCTTCTATTTTAATGACGTAGTTTCCTTCTTTATTCCCCACCGACAGCACCCGAATGATATATGTTCCGGGACTTTGGAGGCGAGGCGCAGTCACTCCGAGTTGGAGCTTATTATCGTTATCCTCAATGACAATGCGATTATTGAACGGGTCAATAAGCACTAGCTTGAGATCCAAATTCCCTTGATGCTGAATCCAGATTTTTAGTTCATCTCCAGACTGAGCTTCAAAGTGGTAGTCATTGGCTAATAATTGCGCGCCTCCCTCGGATCTCAACTGTGAGCTCGTGGAATTCAGTACACCCCGGGTGGATCTGCCCGGGATGAGTGCTTGCTGAGATTGTGCTTCTGCATCATGACTTATAGCAACGGCAAACATGATCCCACTCACCGCCAAGATCATAGCCATAGCTTTCTTCAACTTAGGCCGGACCATTTCCTGCTCCACTTTTTTGCAGATGTTAGAAAATTAACGAGGTCTTTCCCTAACCTCTATTTGTTTTAAGGTAGGAAATTTTTCTCCCTGATTGCCCATGAAAAGATGCTTCCTCTAATAATATAGCCTTTGGGGGGATTTTTGTCAACAATTTGGGTCAAAAAATTTTCCCGAGTTAAGACCCCCTTTAAACCTTGAAACCTAAGTATAAAAACTACCCAGAATTGGAGCGTCTTTCCATAAAATTTATTTTTAGCGACAGGCTTCACAATAACCACTGATTTAAAAATTTTCCGGGGGTTTTCAAAAATTTTACGTGGGCCTAATTCATCCTGACAATCAGCGGATTTCAAGAGCTTTTTTCTTAGGCTCTTCAGAGTTAGCGGTGATAATTTTTTATAATATAAAGCTCTAGTGTTTGCTGGGGGCGTTTTTAGGGTTTGCACTCCGCTTGGGTCTGGCATTTGACCTATAGGAATCTTCCAAGCTGAAAGCCTTGTCTGGCAGGCTTTTTACTTGAAGCATAAGCGCATTTTATCACCTAAGCCCCTAAAAAGCATTTTTTCTTAACATATCTTCAACAAATATCACTCAAACAGCGACAGAACTTAGGCAGAATCCAGGTTTCTGGCTTACATTCCGCAGATCTATTTCTATTCTCAATATATTTGGGGCCTTTAAAGCCTGAAGTATTGACTCCATAAGCGTTATGATCTTAAAATCCTCATAAAAAATTTGGTGACTTTATTAAGAACAATTTTTAGTAAGGGTTAGATGAGGGCCTTCGATAGAGGCTCAAACATCCTAAATTCGTGATTGACCCTATCTAGCCGGAGGAATGTAGGTTTTGGACTAATACCAATTCCCTAAAAAAGGGCTACAGATCACCTCCGATGTTCCCGGATTTAGCTATTAGTTTGAACCCCCGCCGGTGTGTTGGGAAGAACGACTACTAACGACTGAAGTCGTTACTACAAACTTAAGAAACTTCAGAAACGACTGAAGTTGTTACTACAAACTTAAGAAACTTAAGAGTAGAAAAGGGAATTATCAGGTCAAAGTGCCATTCGTGCAGCACTATTTTGAAGGGGTGGTAAACGATGACTATCCCAGTTCGTAGTAACAACTTCAGTTGTTCTCTTATGTTCGTAGTAACGACTTGAGTCGTTCTCTTATGTTCGTAGTTGCGATAACTGGGGGGGGGTTAAGCTCAGAACTAAAGTAGGTTAAAATCCCATTAAACTCTTGATCAGATCAGATTTTCAGTCGGATTTATCCGACTTTAGCTATTAGGCGGGGGTTTGAACCCCCGCCGGTGTGTTGGGAAGAACTACAAACTGAAGAAACGACTGAAGTCGTTACTACGAACTTAGAATGCAAAAAAAAGGGATAGTGCATTGCACTACCCCTTTTTCTATTGATTCAAATGGCAGGGAAGAGTTTCAATTGTTTGCTCTTACCTGTGCCAATTTTTACAATTTAAGCAGTCACGGCTTTCTTGATGGTGGGGCTGAGTTCGCCTTTGGCGTACTTGGCGGCGAAGTCATCAAGACTGACTTGCTTGATCTTGGAAGCGTTACCGGCGGTACCAAAGGATTGGTAGCGATCGGAACAAACTTTTTGCATATATTGGATGGAA
>NZ_JAFLQW010000620.1 GCF_017313335.1 Phormidium pseudopriestleyi FRX01
CTCCACATTCACAATTAAATGAGGATAATCTTCATCACAGGTTTCGGTCAAATGGACTTGATATCCGGTCCAATTTTTCTCCCGTTTGGTAGCGTTACGAGCTTCAATATCGTAAGGACTTTCAATTTGGATAGAATTCGGAGGGAGGCCCAGCTCTTTCGGGTCTCGCCACTTAAGTTCAGAATTAATAAAAGCATACTGCTGTACCCAAACTTGTCTGAGAATTTCTACGCTTGGCAATTCACATAAATCAAAGGCCGTTCCCCCTCGTAAATGTCCCCCAGCAAGTGATGTCCATCGGCTCCTATGGTCAAAGCCAAGCGAGAGCGCTCACTTTCATCTTTCGGTAACCGATAAGAATCTAGCCTATAGCTATAGCGGTCAAACCAATCTTCTTGGACAACAGAACACAGCCAATTTGGAGCATGAATAGAGAGGTCATTTAAGGCGTGACGTAATGTTTCTCCAACTAACTCCAAACGATTGAGGACTCGGATAGCCCCTAAAATCTGGGTTGAATCAGTGCGCTGGATTCCTCGACCTTTTAATAGTTTTTTTTCTTTAAATCGGGCTAAAATTTTGTCAAGGAGAATCGATTCTACCTCTTTTTTAACTAGGCGGTCCCTCCATTCGTTTAAAATGGTGTGGTCAAAACCCTCATCGGTTAATTCTAGCCCCAAGGCATATTTCCAATCAATCCGAGCCCGTACTGAATCGGCTGCTTGTCTATCGGTTAGTCCTTCGGAAAACTGCATTAAGGTGACCAACGCTAAGAACGCGGGAGACCGGGCTAATTTTCCACAGTTAGGGTAAAGCTCGATAAAGTCTTTATCTGTGTAGAGTTGCCCTAGTTCTTCATGCATCAGCATATAAACGTTCCCTTTCGGGAATGAGGCCCGTGCCACGGCAACTGTTTGTTCAGGAATAATCCATTGTTCTTGAGGATGAAGGGTCATGATTCACTCCATAAATTAGGGGAGAAACAGGGTAGGGTCCCTAAACCGCCATGAGTTTTTCTCTGATCAGATTTTAACGGGTCTTGACTGCCGGGGGTAAGCAGGGGGTCAGACCCCCTATGTGATTAGCCAACAGAATCCTCAAGGGTGGGGCTACACGGACGAAGCCTGCCAAAGCCGGCTGAAGTAGGTCTTTAATTCCTAAATTTGGATAATTTATTTTTGGGAATCCCCTTAGCCCGCGCAGGCCTGTGCTGAGTAAAGCCTGCCCTGAGCCCCGCCTGTCCTGAGCCCCGTCGAAGCCTGTCCTGAGCCCTGAGCCAGTCGAAGGGTCGAAGGGGGTCGAAGGGTCGAAGTGCGGGCTTTGTCCGTGTAGACCCACCCGACCGGGTGCGGGTTTTTATAGACCTTGGACAACCGAATTCCGGATCATGGGTTACAGAGGCGATCAGGAGTGCGAGCATCTTGCTCGCTATCTTTCCGGACGGCGCGTCTTTCTCAAACACTTTGAAGACCGAATTTCCCTCAAAATTTCCCATCCCGATGTCAAGGACAAGGTGTCCTACCGACGAGTAATTCAACTGCAAGTGCAGCGCTACAAAAAAGCCCTAGTCCAAGGAATTCCTTATGAGTCATTCATCCGAGTGGACTGACATAACAAACGACAAACAACCAACAACAAATGACCAACAACCAATGACCAACAACCAATGACCAACAACCAATGACCAACAACCAATGACCGTCGTCGGCTCAAACTCTCCACCTTTTTGGAAGGCTACGGACGACGGGTCCAAAAGTCTGTATTTGAGTGCTTTTTGAGCTTAGAAGAAATGCAGAAACTGCATCAAAAAGTGCAACGGTTGGTTAAACCCACCGAGGATAATATCCGCTTGTATTGGATTAGCGAAACTGCCCTTTCTAAAACTCTAACCATCGGCAGCGAACTCCCGCAACCGCCCCCAGTTTCTACATTATCTAACCGTTCCCCCTCCGGCGTCGAGTCTTTCGGCCCTAATTACCCCCAGGTTAACCTCCTGGGGGTTTTTTGTTGCACCCTTCCCCTAGGAATGCTATGCTTCCAGCAAGGAAGAACACCTTTCCAAGATAAACAGCGGATTTGTAAAGTTTTATAAATCCGCAGAGGTCAGCCAAACCTCGAAACCCGCATTTTGTCGTTGACCTCTGCGGATCGAGGTCAGAGTCAGGGGTCCCAGCCATGAGTCGCGCGCTTATTCTCAATAAGTCGCTGCTTGTTGACAGGTAAAAACCCCCTATGCGGATCTGGTGTCTGAAACCCCCTCTCCGTCAGGCTTCCTGGCAGAGGACTTACCGATTAGTTAAAATCGGACTTGTTGGAAACAACAACACCTGTATCTGTTTTTAGAACACAATTCATTGCCTTACCGATTAGTTAAAATCGGACTTGTTGGAAACCTCATCGGAAGGAGCTCCGTTCTCGGGCTTTGGGGGCTTACCGATTAGTTAAAATCGGACTTGTTGGAAACGTAACTCCGTGTTAAAAACACGGATCGGGTGGCTGGTCAGTGCGCTTACCGATTAGTTAAAATCGGACTTGTTGGAAACACATTATTTTGTACATTACTTGTGATTTATATACAATCTTACCGATTAGTTAAAATCGGACTTGTTGGAAACGATACCTTATCTATTTCATCAAGACGGATATGAATACCTACTTCTTACCGATTAGTTAAAATCGGACTTGTTGGAAACTAGAAATACATATCCTAGTTCTGGATAGTATTGAATTTCCTTTCTTACCGATTAGTTAAAATCGGACTTGTTGGAAACTTTTAGATAGGGGTAGAACGCATAGAGAATATCTAAGTTCTTACCGATTAGTTAAAATCGGACTTGTTGGAAAC
>NZ_JAFLQW010000382.1 GCF_017313335.1 Phormidium pseudopriestleyi FRX01
GAAGCCTGCCTGAACCTCGATCGCCCCGAACAAGCCCTGCTCACCGTCGAACGCAGCAAAGCCCGCACCTTCATCGAACTCCTCCACAACGCCAACCGCCTCCCGGAAAACGCCACCCCCGCACAACGCGAACGTTACGACCAACTCAACCGGGAAATCGCCGCCCTGCAATATGCCCTCGACGACCAACCCCCAGCCGAGCCCAGCGACTCCCAACCGGGTCAGCGCAGCCTCGACCTGACCCCCATCGCCTCGCCCAACAACCCCCTCACCGACCTCCTCGCCCAACGGAAAGCCCTCCTGGCGGAAATCAACGACCCCACTTTTAACGAATTTGAAGCCGTCAAACCCGAACTCCCGGACTTCAGCCAACTCCTCACCCCCACCAGCGCCATCCTGGAATGGTTCCTCCCCCAAGACCCCGACCTAGGAGCCTACGCCTTCCTAATCACCCACAGCAACGGCCAAACCCACATCCACCCCCACCGCTACAGCCGGGACCAACGCCGCGCCCTGGATGAATTCAACCAAACCTATAACGACGACTACCGCGCAGCCAGTTGGTACGATGCCCTAGAGGAACGCCTCGACCACCTCGCCCAACTCCTGGACCTCCCCCAACTCCTCACCCACTGCCCCGACCCCTGCGAGCACCTCATCCTCATCCCCCACCTCTACCTCCACCTCTTCCCCCTCCACGCCCTCACCCTCCCCGTCCAACCCGTAGGGGCGCAATGCGCAGGCCCCATCCCGGAGGGCCTGCGCATTGCGCCCCTACAGGATTGTTTTGTCCAGGGGGTGCGCTATGCTCCCAGTTGCCAAATCCTCGCCTACCTCCAAAGCCGCCCCCACACGGCCCCCACCGCCCCCTTCTTCGCTGTCCAAAACCCCACCGAAGACCTCCCCTACACCGATGTCGAAATTGACCTGATTCGCCCCCGCTTCCTCCCCAACCCCTACATCCTCAAACACCGCAAAGCCAATAAAGCCGCCTTCGAGGAATCCACCACCCGCGCCCAACTCCACAGCAGCGAAATTGTCCATTTCGCCTGTCATGGCGGCTTCAACAGCGCCAACCCCCTCAACTCTGCCCTCATCCTCGCCGGAAACAGTCCCGCCCCCCCGGACGATGCGCGCACCCTCACCCTCCGGGATGGCCGCCGCTTCGACACGGAACTCCAGGGCCTCACTGCTGCGGAAATCTACCGCAACCTCAAACTCACCTGCCGCCTAGTCATCCTCTCAGCCTGCGAAACGGGCCGCCTGGATAGCCGCATCACTGATGAATATATCGGCCTCGCGAACGCCCTCCTCTACGCCGGGAGTGGCACTGTGGTGGATACCCTCTGGTGTGTGGATGATTTTGCGACGGCTTTCCTTGCCGTCCGCTTCTATGAGGAACTCACTCCCACCCGCACGATTCCCCAAGCCTTACAAGCGGCACAGACTTGGTTCCGCACCCGCACCCCCGCCCAAATCCTAGACTGGTGCAAGGATACCCTGGAGTTCTCTGAGGACGATTTAGCCCGTTTTCAACTCAGACTCAGCCGCTACAATCGCCAGACTCCTTTTAGCGATCGTCTCTACTGGTCAGCGTTCCGCGTCAACGGGTTAGAATAGGGAGAAAACTCGGTTGCATCTCACTGTTGCGAGTGTTGAGCTAACCCCTACCCCGACCCAGCCTGAACCACCCCGCCCTACGGGCACCCCTCCAGAGTCACCACCCCGCCCTACGGGCACCCCTCCAGAGTCACCACCCCGCCCTACGGGCACCCCTCCAAAGGAGGGGAATGGGGAAAATTCCCCTCCTTTGGAGGGGTGCCCGTAGGGCGGGGTGGTGGTTGCCTAACTCAGATGCACCCCCGGTTACCCTGCGCTAACGGTTTAATTCCCTGATTTTGCTAACCCTTTAATCCGGTGTCTGCAAACCATGAATTTTTATTTTGTTTCCCGATATGTTCACAGCTTAAATCGTTATAAATGGCTGATTTTGGCGCTGATGACTGCCGGATTGGGCATGGGAGGCGTCATGGCTTTGCAGATAGAACCCGTTCCCAAATATATCGCCACGGGTTCTTTGCGCGGGAATCAACCGACGGATTCTTTATCGGAAACAACCCGGCAAATTATTAATCAAGGGCAGCAATTTTCTCAGCCGGAAGAGTTGGTCCGGTTACTGTTGGCGGATAATGTGATTCAAGCTGTAGCAGATAATGTGAATCTGTCTCCGGTGGAAGTTCGCGATCGCCTGTTATTGAAACTCCCCAGTCCCGAAACCTCCGGGTCTCTCCGGGTGATGTATCGAGATAATAACTCCCAACGCGCCCTCCAAACTGCATCGGGACTGATGCAGGCAATGGTTCAGCAGAGTCAACTCATTAATAGGGCTCGTCTCAATGGTGTGGTGGAACAGCTAAATTTCCGCCTCTCCCAAGCGCGTCAAGAACTCCAAGGCGCCCAACAAAATTTGGATGCGTATTATGGTGATGATGAGGCAGCGCGATCGCAACTGCAACAAGAGGTGACCCTCAAACAAGAAAGACTGACTAAGATCCAAACCGCCGTGACGGAAGCGACAACGGCGCAAGGGGAAATGATCAGCAGTTTGAGGATTGCCGAATCCCCCCAAGTTGCCGAAACCAAAGCCAATCAACCGTTTATTACAACCTTAGCCTTCGGTGCGATCGCCGGATTGTGCATCGGTGCTTTGGCGATTTTAGTCTTAGCTTTATGCGCGAACCCACTCCATTACAAAGCCTTTCGCCGTCAGTTATTGGCGGCTTATAAAGGACGATGCCCCATTACCGGCTGTGATGTAGCAGCGGCCCTGGAAGTGGTTCGTCTCGACCCCCATCAGCTAACTCGTTCGACGGATATCTGGAATGGCTTAATTTTACGGGCGGATATTCAACGCTTATTCGCAGCCAAGCAAATTGCGATCGAACCGGGAACGTTACAAGTCATGCTTTCTCCCGAATTAGAGAAAACCAACTATGGCAAATTAGCCGGTCGGCGGCTGAGTGTCCCAGAGGAGGAAGCGGATCAACCGAACCTAGATGCCCTAGACGCACATTATCGCCAATGTCCGTGGATTACAGACTTTACTCCAAAACCGAAAGAAACCGAAGATTCACAATCAATTTAAATCCTCGGTAGTATTTTCCGTAATTCCACGGATAAAATCCCTACTTTGCGGATTCTTAACGATTGAGTTAATTGTATCGTTCCTTAAACTTTTTATAAAGAAAAAGCCATAAATCCGCAAAAATTCATCAAAACTTTATACAAATAGGGAACTCTTTAGACAGAAAATGAGCTATGACTTCCTGGGCAGATAAAAAGTTCAATTCTTTTTAAATTAGGGTGTGTAAAGGGGGATTGAATGCAAAAATTAAAGGGGTAAAAATTTCTGGAAACCTTTTGTATTAATGTCTTCTCGACTTGCAGGGTGGACTATTATCAACCCCCTACAAAAACAATTTATTTTTTCTATCTTTCTTGTCCAGATAGAGCGTAAGGAATGCGTATTAGGGAATATCAGTTATCCTAAGCACTTCCTTTATGCGCTTCTCTACTATTCTTGTTCTCTCTACCCTCTTAGTTGCCAATCTTGCTCCTAGTGCCAAGTCTTACCCGGCAGACCTTTTGGCTACCTACAGTAACGGCTTCTTTTCTCATGCCTCGTTAGCACGCTTCACCTTACCCTCGGAAACCAGCCAGACTAATCCCTGTGAAACCGAAGATAGCAAACCAGGTTGCAGCCGCCGGGACTTCCGCGCTTCTGGAGGAGAACAGTCCCCGACTGATAGCATTCTGCTGGCTCAAAAGCTCATCAATTCTACCCAACCTCAACCCAACTGTCCGATGACGAAAACTCATCGCCAAGTTGGACGCGGTAGTGGGCGATGCGAACCCTAAGTCAAAAACAGACTTTTTCCTCACCTCAAACATTCCTATCGAATAGCCTTTTCCTCCTGGATATAGCAATGTTTGAGTCCTCCAATCAAAAGCCGGTAGTCACGGTGAGTGCTACCGGCTTTTGATTTGGGGTGGATGGGGGAGATGGGGGCCTTTATTCGCGTCCCCGGAGATTTTGATAAGATAGGCAAGATCGCAGTCCTCAAACAGTTCTGTCACAAATATTAAATTTTGATTAAAAAAGTTGTTTAAAATTTGTAAACAACTCTACCTTCACCTGTCGTTACCCCCCTCAACACTCCTTTGACTCAAACTAAGTCAACCTCCAACTTAAGCCAATGGTTCCAGCGATTGCTCTCCGCAATCGTTCTCGGTGGACAGGTGATATTTCACCTCGTCTCCGGAAAAATCCACCGACGTAACACCATCGAACAGATGGCCCTCGTCGGACCTGATTCCCTGTTTATCGCCCTCCTCACCGCCAGCTTTGTCGGCATGGTGTTCACCATCCAGGTGGCGCGGGAGTTCCTCAACTTTGGGGCAGGCAGCGCCGTCGGTGGGGTCCTGGCGATCGCCCTAGCGCGGGAACTGGCCCCGGTTTTGACCGCGATCGTCCTCGCTGGACGAGTCGGTTCTGCCTTTGCCGCAGAAATTGGCACCATGCAAGTCACCGAACAAATCGACGCCCTCTATATTCTCAAAACCGACCCCATCGATTACCTCGTCATTCCCCGAGTCCTCGCCTGCTGTATCATGCTACCCGTGTTAACCCTCCTCTCCTTTGCCACAGGAATGATCGGGGGAATGCTGATCGCCACCAATTTCTACCCCATTTCCCAAGTCGTCTTTCTCGATTCCGTCCGCAACTTAGTTCAAACCTGGGACTTAATCACCGCCTCAGTTAAAGCCTTGTGCTTTGGCGGGTTAATCGGCATCATTGGCTGTAGCTGGGGCTTGACCACCACCGGAGGGGCCAAAGGAGTGGGACAATCCACCACCACTGCAGTCGTCACCTCCCTACTCGCCATCTTTACCTTCAACTTCTTTCTCTCTTGGCTGATGTTTCGCGGCATCGGTAGTGGCGTGTTCTAACTGGATTGAGTAACTGAACCTCTAAAATAGAAACATTCCATTCTCTATAGCGGTTCTAAATGATTAGGCGAATGGACGTCGGCGGCCCCCAACCCCCTTCGACCCCCTTCGACCCTTCGACTGGCTCAGGGATCAGGACAGGCTTCGACCCTTCGACCCTTCGACTGGCTCAGGGCTCAGGACAGGCTTCGACTGGCTCAGGGCTCAGGGCTCAGGGCTCAGGGCTCAGGGCTCAGGACAGGCCTCTCCCAGAACGGGAGAGGGGAGCCGATCCAGTTGTTAAATTCCTGAAAGACTCGCTATATCAGCCTCGATCGCAATACAGGGTACTGTTGTGACCACACCAACTTCCACACCAACTTCCACACCAACTTCCACCTCAACTCAAGAACTGACTCCCAGTTACGTCCTGCCTTGGGCTTTTATCATCGGCAGTATTCCGCTGTTGGCCGTCCAACCTTTGGCGAGTTTACCTTTGGCCGCCTTTGGGTTATTTTTAATGGTCCAAGCGGCAACCATTCGCCTGCAATTTACCCCGAATGCCTTAGATGTTTATCGCTCAGGAAACTTGATTCGATGCTTTCCTTACGCAGAATGGATCAATTGGCGAATTTTCTGGCCCGGAGTTCCAATTTTGTTTTACTTTAAGGAAGTCAAAAGCATCCATTTCTTGCCGGTTTTGTTCGATCCCAAACAACTTCAAGCCTGTTTGGAAGAACGCTGTCCCCGGATTTAAGGGCGATCGCCACCGTTATGCCACCGCTTCTTTTACCCCTTTGAAAACCCACCCTATCCCCACTGTTAGGCTACAGGCGCGATCGGGCCCTTAAATGGTTCGTTGACAGCACGCATCCCCGCTTTCCTAACTCCCTGATCGGCTCTGGGTCATCTCTAAAGTTTAAAATATTTTGCCATGAATGCAGACGAAACACACAATCCAGAACCCTTAGAAACTCAGGACAAATCCGACTCCCCAGAGCCGTTTGAGGCTTCCTCCTCCGAATCAGTCTCGGCGGATTCCACTCAGGGGATAAATCTCTCGGAAGACCTCTGGAAAGAGGCAGAACCCGCTTTCCCCGATGAAACGGCATCGCCCCTACCGGAGTTGACCCTAGTAGAGGCGGAGTCCCAGAACTGGGAACCGTCAGCGGAACTCCCGGTGGAACCGGCAGAACAACCGGGGGAAGAACAACCGCCTGAAGAACTACCGACTGAAGAACTACCGACTGAGGAGATGGCAACTCCCCCGTTGGCGATTGAGGATGAAGCGGCATCCTTGGGACGAAGGGTGGCGCAATTACAGGAGCAAGAACGGGAACTTAAAGCCGCTATTGTGCAGTTGCAAGGGAATCGTGCTGAACTCTGGCAAGAACAGACAGAAACCCAAGCGGCGATCGGTCGCCTGGTCCAAGATGCTTTAACCGAACTCGAACAGCGCAAGCATAATTTACAAATCTCTGTCGAACAACTCGAACGCCGCCAGGAACGCATCCGGACAGAAATGCGGACTACCTTTGCTGGGGTGTCCCAAGACTTAGCCATTCGGGTTCAGGGATTTAAAGACTATCTTTCCGGCAGTTTGCAGGATTTGGTCACTTCGGTGGAGCAACTGGAGTTAGCCCCTCCGGAACCAGAACCGGCGAAGATGCCTCCTAAATCCGCAAAAGGAGGCGATCGCACTGGCGCACCCACTCCAACCTTTGCAGAACAGCCGTTTCAAGACCGAGCAAAACAGATTCGCCGGTTGCTGGATAAATATCGCACCATGCCGGACTATTATGGTCCTCCGTGGCAAGTCCGGCGCACCTTTGAACCCGTACACGCCGAACGTCTCTCCAACTGGTTTTTTACCCAAGGTGCAAGAGGTGCAGTCCGGTCCTTGGGGAGTCGCTTGCAAAATATTCTGGTAGCATCGGCAGCCATTTCGGTCCTGAAGAGCCTCTATGGCGATCGCCTCCGCACTCTGGTCCTGGCCAATTCTCCCGAACGTCTCGGCGAATGGCGCAGGGGTTTGCAGGACTCTCTCGGCATTTCCCGGATTGATTTTGGTCCAGAAGGCGGCGTGGTGCTATTTGAGGTTCCCGAAGCTCTCGCCCAAAAAGCGGACCGCTTGCTCAAACAGAAGCAAGTTCCCCTCATTTTGATTGATGAAACGGAAAACCAAATTAACCTTTCTCTCCTCCAATTTCCCCTCTGGTTAGCATTTGCCGCTGACCCAGAACTTCCTACCCTTTAACCCTTTGGGTCTTTGGTCCTTACATAAGGACCAACCCCAAACTTGACTCTAAATTGCTTAAAACTGAGGATAAAAGTTTATGAGTTTGTGGTTACTTTTAAATGGACTTTTGTTAATCGCTGCCTACCTATTTGGTTCATTCCCTACAGGTTATATTGTGGCTCGACAGTTGAAGGGAATTGATATTCGCCAAGAAGGGTCGGGTTCCACGGGGGCGACGAATGTCCTGAGAACCGTGGGGAAAGGACCGGCTTTGGTGGTGTTTTTAGTGGATATTTTAAAAGGGATGGCGGCGATCGCCCTGATGCGTTTCGCTTACGCTTTGCCAGGGGTCCAGGAATTAATTGGGGGTACTGTACCGGCTGCGAGTTGGTTGTCTTGGATGGTCATCCTCGCTGGATTAGGGGCGCTACTCGGTCATACCAAATCAGTCTGGATTAATTTCAAAGGTGGAAAGGCGGTTGCCACCAGTTTAGGGGTGCTATTTGCCCTAAATTGGGCGATCGCCCTAGCTGGGTTTGGAGTCTTTGGAATTGTCCTAGCCTTTACCCGCATTGTCTCCCTCAGTTCGATGTTAGCGGCGATCGCCCTCCCAGGGATCATGTTTGCGATGCATCAACCCCTGTCCTATCAAATGTTTATGTTAGCGGCTTCGATGTATGTTATATGGCTACACCGCAGCAATATCAATCGCCTGCTTTCTGGCACAGAACCCCGCATCGGCCAAAAGTTAACGCAACCCTCGGAAAGTATTCCCTCTTAGGCGATCGGTATATCGGGATTGCCACAGAGAGTGTCAAGAAACCCGGTTTCTCGCC
>NZ_JAFLQW010000303.1 GCF_017313335.1 Phormidium pseudopriestleyi FRX01
GATAACCCTTATGAGTTAGGAGTAGGTTAAGGGGATACCAAAGAGGACCTAATCCCCCTGCCCCCCTCTTACAAAAGTAGGTTTTTTACGTTTATGGTGATTCGCCTTACTATTAACTTCAGCGACGGTTCCCTCCCCTTGCCAAGGGGAGGGGACCGGAAGTATAGCGTTTCTCATGTCCACAAGGTACAGCCCTCACCCCTTTCTCGTCGGCGGCCCAAGACGGGAGAGGCCTGTCCTGAGCCCTGAGCCCCGCCGAAGCCTGTCCTGAGCTTGTCGAAGGGGGTCGAAGGGGGCTGGGGGTGAGGGTGAGTCCGGGAACTGCTATAAAAAACCTACTCTTGTAAGAGGGGGGTAGGGGGTTAGGTCCTTCTAGAACAGAAACCCGCTTTCTTGTCCCTTGCATCTCAATCCGATATTGATGCTCTAAATTAGAAAAACAATTCTAGCAATGCTACCAATGGAAATAGAGTCTCAATTGCGATAAGCTAGGATTGTTTTTCCCGAAGACAGGAATGGGAAAGGGGGTGCATTTGGACCGGGCGACAAAATAGGATTGTAAACGTCATGGTTACGGGGAAACGAATTCACAACTGATTCAATCGTGAAACGAACCCCGGGAAACCCAGTTGTTCAGAGTAAAGAAGGGAGGGAGATCGTGAGGTCACCTAAATTAATGGGATGGGTGTTAGGGTTGTCTGTGATGATAACACCTCAGTTAGCTGTTGGACAATCTATTGAGGAACTCTCGCAACAAGGCAATAGTGCATTTACTGCGGGAAACTATGCCCAATCGGAACAGATTTGGCGTCAGGTTGTCCAAAATGATGCCAATAATCCAGCAGCCCATATCTGGTTGGGGTTATCCTTATTTTATCAGGATAAGGTGGATGAGGCGATCGCGCAATATCGGCAAGCGTTGGTATTGGACCCGAATAATGCCAGTGCGTATAATAATTTGGGGAATGCCTACACCGATCGCCAACAACATGAGGAGGCGATCGCTGCCTATCAGCAAGCATTACGCCTGAATCCGGATCAAGCTCAGACTTATTTTAATCTAGGGGTCGCCCTAACTGCGGTGAAGCGAGGGGATGAGGCGATCGCTGCTTATCGTCGGGCAGTCGCACTTGAGCCGAATGATGCGGAAGCGCAGGTGAAAATTGCTAATTTGTTGGTTCGGCAGAATCAGTTAGATGAGGCAGTTACCGCGTATCGGACGGCGATCGGACTTAATGCCAATGATGCGGAGGCACATCTAAATTTAGGGTTAGTTTTAGCTAGTCAGGATAAAGTGGATGAGGCGATCGTCGCCTATCGGCAAGCGCTCAACATCAATCCGAATCTCGCTGAAGTGCATAATAATTTGGGGGTGATGTGGCGACGGCAGAACAAGTTGGAGGAAGCGACTGCGGCGTATGAACGGGCGATCGCTATCTCACCTAATCTGGCTACAGCGTATAATGGTTTAGCCGGAGTGTATAGAGAACAGGGTAACATCGAACAAGCCATTGCCAGCTATCGCCGTGCTTTAGCCCTACCGGATCGACCGGCAAATCCAGCCAGTGCTCATACTTTAGCCCATAATGGATTGGGGCTAACCCTGAAGCAACAAGGCAATACTGCTGAGGCGATCGAGCAATTCCGACGGGCGATCGAACTCTCCCCCAATTACGCCCCAGCGCAATACAATCTCACTCAAGCTCAACAACAAGCAAATTAATTCACCCTAGGGACGCGGCAATGCCGCGTCCCCTTGAACGGGTAAGATTTCCCTACTTCAACTCAAATGCGGGAATATAGGATTTAGAAAGCCAACCCACTTGTTCTAGTAAAGAGGCGCGATCCCAATACAATCGTTCATACGCTATTTTGCCATCCCGAAACCCGACAACAATTACGATTAGCATTTCAACTTTTTTGTGCGTAATTGGAATATTAGGGAGAACAAAGATATCCTGAGAATGGGTGAAGGAAAAAGATTGCTCATCTACAATTTGGTTTTCACCCACGGTTCGAGAAATTAATTCTCCCTGAGTATCTGGGGGTAATTTGCCGATGAAATAGTTGGCATAAAAGTTTTCAATTTCTGCTTTACCCGAGGCAATTGTGGAGAGAGGAACTAGATTGACATAAGCATCCTCTGTCATGGTTGCTAATGCCGCTTTAACATCGTGGGTGATAAATTCAGCCGCTTGATGAGCTTCCCAAATTGCGACTAAATTTGGGTTGGGGGTTACGGAAGATAAAGATGTCGTTTCCATCAGTTTATCGTTTAAAGGTTAGGATGGCGATGGCTAAAGTTTTCGGTGCAGTATTCGGCAGATAGGACAAGAAACCGGGTTTTTGGCCTAGGTAATCCCACTTTAACGGATAGTGCCGGAACGATCGCACTTTTGGCGGCTAACTTATACGTCTTTTGCTTCGGCTTTTCTTGGGGTCCCGTCACCTGGGTGTTACTCGGAGAAATGTTTAACAATCGAAATTGCACCTAACCGACTGCTTGACAGAATTCTCACCGGATGCTTTGCTGGATACAGATGACCGGGTGCCGGGACTAAGCGATGTTGCACCTGCATCCCGTACTCATCAGGAACATGAGACACCAAAGTTCCTCCACAAGCAACGATCGCCACCTCCATCCCGCGACAAATCCCCAAAAACGGCAGATCTTTTTCCAGGCACAACCGCGCTAATGTGAGTTCAAATTCATCCCGTTCTAAGTCAATATTATAAATACTCGCATGAGACGCTCCCTGATAGGCGATCGGGTCAATATCGCCTCCACCGGACAAAATTAACCCATCTATCCGTTCCAAAACATCAGCGGGATTCGGTTCTCCCGGTGGCAGGAGTACCGGCATTCCACCTGCGGCGCGGACTGCATCAACGTAAGTCGCAGCGAGGGAAAAAGCGTTGACCCCATTTCTGCCATAAGTGCTAATGCCAATCAGCGGTGCTTTCAGAGATTTAGTCATAACAGGAGAGTAGGAGGGTATGAAAAATTCTTTTTTTATCTTCAACGTTTCAAGTAAAAAAGCAGTATAAAAAATTGCAGTTTAATCAAATTGGATAGATAGTCCATTGTCCTCCTCGTGATTCTTTTGCCACCACCAGACACCCTATTAATCTCCTATTTTTAACCCAGGAGTGCTGGATTGACATCGAGGGGAGGGTCGGGGGCGAGAATATCAACGGGGGATAGTTGATCCGTCTATTATCTTGTAGTTTACCCAGAAAAAAGCAAGCGATCGCCATGATTTGAAAAAAAAATTAAAGAGCCATGATTAGCATCTTTGAAGGGACAAGATCATCGGCAGTGAAAGGGCAATCTTAGCAAGATGCTCGCTTTCTCTATAAATGATTTAGACGCGCTGTGGAGATTCTCCCTCCTTGCAGCCAGTTTTGCAGCGGGTTTGGTACACTCAAAAGAGGCGATCGCCTGGATCATCTGGTACAGTCAACCTCTAGGGATAACAACACTGAAAACATTGGAAAGCGTAACCGATTCAGCACCCGTTAATCCGAGTCTACATCCAAAGGACCTGTCATGGCCGTTTTGGTTGGCGATGCCACTGTACCCTTATGGCAGAAGGCGCACCCTCTGTCAAGAAGTGGTCAAAGATACCCTCTGGACTTTTGAGCAGATTCAGGGCATTTTTTATGTCGTGGTTCCCATTCGCATGACGGTGGTCAAATTGGAACGCGGGGGATTATTGGTTTATGCACCGATCGCCCCAACGCCGGAATGTGTGAGACAAGTTCAGGCATTAGAGTCTCAACATGGGCCAGTTAAATATATTATCCTGCCTACGGTTTCTGGACTGGAACATAAGGTATTTGTCGGTCCGTTTGCGCGGCGTTTTCCCCTGGCGCAGGTGTTTGTAGCGCCGTCTCAATGGAGTTTTCCTCTAAATTTGCCCTTGAGTTGGTTAGGGTTGCCGCAACGACGGACTCAAGTGTTACCTAAAGATAGTAGCAAAGTCCCCTTTGCCGATGAGTTTGATTATGAAATTCTGGGTCCGATTGATTTGGGATTGGGACGATTTGGGGAAGTGGCATTTTTCCACAGATCATCGCGATCGCTGTTAGTCACCGATTCTGTGCTATCTATCCCAGAAGACCCTCCGGCGATCGTCGAACTTGACCCTTATCCTCTCTTGTTTCATGCTAGGGATAATGCTGCCGATGTCCGGAAAGATACTCCCGCTAATCGTCGCCAAGGATGGCAGCGAATTTGTCTATTTGCGTTTTATTTCCGCCCTAGCACATTAAATACCCTGAAACTCAGGCAAGCATTTCAACTGGCGCGAAACGTTAGCGATCGCTCCAAAAAAGCCTATTTTGGCCTCTTTCCCTTCGACTGGCAACCAGACTGGAAACAATCATTTGACCTCCTGCGCGCCGATGGGAGACTGTTTGTCGCACCCATCCTCCAAACCTTGATTCTCAACCGCGCCCCCCAAGACACTCTCACTTGGGCTGATACCGTTGCCCGATGGCAGTTTGAACGGATTGTTCCCTGTCATTTAGACTCGCCCCTTGCCGTCGGTCCCCAAGAGTTTCGGCAGGCGTTTAATTTTTTGGAACAGCCGTCGGGGAAGAGTAACCTGACGGTTACTGGGGAGAATTCATCGTTGAGCGATCGCGATTTTGCCACCTTGCGAACCATCGATGAACTCCTCGATCGCTGGCGAATTACACCCCCTCGTCAGGATAAAGTATAATTTTTGTTCAGGAATGATACCGCCCGGTTGTAACGGATTTGTGATCACGGCGATCGCACCGAAAATTTTCCAAGTCAAAATCGCGATCCGTCCCTGTCAGCTACCTCAAGAAAGACTTCTGCTAATCCACCGGATTGTTAAGGTTCGATCGCCCGAAACTCTGCTTCTGCCGCCCTCAATCCAAAAACTTCATGAAGTATTGTAAAAATTTTAATACACTTGAGAGGTACAACAACACAGCCAGAGGACCGTCTCATGCTAGAGTTATATCAATTTGAACTGTCGCAATACAGCGAAAAAGTCAGGCTCATCCTGGATTACAAAGGATTAGAGTACCGCAAAATCGAAGTCACCCCAGGCGTCGGACAGCTCGAAGTTTACCAACTTTCCGGGCAATCCCAAGTCCCCATTCTCAAAGATGGGAGTACCGTGATTGCCGATTCCACCAAAATTGCCAAATATTTAGACGAAAAATACCCCGATCGCCCCATTATTCCCACCAACCCCAAAGAACGCGGATTGTGCTTGATGATGGAAGAATGGGCAGATGAATCCATTGGTACCAAAAGCAGAGTCGTCCTGTTTCAGGGAATCAGTCAGGATCAAAGTTTTCGCAGTGCATTACTGCCGCCGAATACCCCAGATTTCCTCAAAAATCTGGTCGAAGCGGTGCCATCCGACCTCCTCAGAACCCTCGGTTCGGGTCTCGGTGCCTCCCCTGATGCCGTAAAATCCGCTGAAGACGCCATCAAGCAAGATTTAGAAGCTCTCTGTCTGATTTTGCAAGATCGTCCCTATTTAACCGGCAACCAGCCCACCCTGGCCGATTTAGCCGTAGCTGGATTATCCATCCTGCTCAAATTCCCCGAAGGACCCTATCTGGATATTCCCGAAAAATTGCGCGGCAAAGGCGTGATGGGGATTGCCGACAATCCCCTCTACGAACCCTTTTTCACCTGGCGCGATCGCCTCTATGCCGAATTCCGCAAACCCTTACCCTATAACGCCACTACTGCGATCGGTACAGGTCAAAAACCAACCTCCATTGAAATAGAATAAGCGATAATTCGGGTCAAAAAAGTATGTATGTTTTGAAAGCATACATACTTTTTTTGTCTGTTTCTAGGGTTGGCTGCATAAATTCTGTGCTATTTTTTTTACGATAAATCCTAAACTAACCTTGACGAGCAATTGTAGGGTGGGCACTGCCCACCTTTCTGTGCAGGTGGGCAGTGCCCACCCTACAATTGCTACAATTGCTTTTTTTGTGGGTTTCTAAAGGAGGCTGCATAAATTCTGTGCTATTTTTTCTTTCATGATTAACCTTAAAATAACCTTGACGGCACTAAATCATGTAGAATTTTTCATCAAGGTGTTGAAATAGCAGCATTTCCTTCCCCTTTCCCCTTATAAAAATTGCCCTATGAATTCCGATCGCCCATTAGGTTCTGTGATCCAAGGTTCTCTAAGTAAAGGATTAGAAGTCAAATTACATCCCGATGTCTCCGTCGAAGAGATGCGAGTCGGAAAATTTTTAGTCGTCCGAGGCGTGCGATCGCATTTCTTCTGTTTACTCACCGATGTCTGTTTAGGAACCACCAACGAACGCATTTCCATGAATCCTCCCCACCCGGAAGATACCTTCATGCAGGAAGTGCTCGCAGGCAGCAGCACTTATGGGAAAATCGAACTCTCCCCCATGTTAATGCTCACCCCGGATAGTGACGAAGGCGGATGGAGTCCTAATTCTCTCCTGAAAACCTCATCCAACAACGGACTCAAAACCAACGGATTGGCCTCTTACCAAGCCAATACAACGGGAGAAATGCAGTTAAGGCCGGTTAAAACCATTCCCAGTCATTTCTCCCAAGTTCATGATGCGAGTGAGAGGGATTTTCGCCTTGTCTTTGGCTGGGAAGATGACCCCCATCGCCGCAACTTTGCGATCGGTCAACCCCTGGATATGAACGTTCCCGTTTGCATCGACCTCGATCGCTTCGTCGAACGCAGTAACGGCGTTTTTGGCAAATCCGGGACCGGCAAATCCTTCCTCACTCGCCTCCTCCTCTCCGGCATCATCCGTAAACAAGCCGCCGTGAATCTCATCTTTGATATGCACTCAGAATATGGCTGGGAAGCTGCCACCGAAGGTAAACAATTTAGCACCGTCAAAGGCTTACGGCAACTGTTCCCCAATGAAGTAGAAGTCTACACCCTTGACCCCGAATCCACACGCAGACGGGGAGTGCGCGATGCTCAAGAATTGTATCTAGCTTATGATCAAATCGAAGTCGAAGATATCCGCTTAGTCTCACGGGAATTAAACCTATCCGAAGCCAGTATCGAAAATGCGATTATTTTGCGCAATGAATTTGGCACGACTTGGATTACCGAACTCCTAGCCATGACGAATGAAGATATCCAAATGTTTTGCGATGAAAAGCGCGGCAATAAAGCTTCGATTATGGCATTACAGCGCAAACTCGGACTGTTGGATGAACTTAAATATATCCGCAATAGCTGCCCGCAAAATTACGTTAAGCAGATTTTGGACAAACTGAATGCCGGTAAACATTTAGTAATTGAGTTTGGGTCACAATCCAATATGCTGTCTTATATGTTGGTGACCAACGTCCTGACTCGGCGGATTCATCGGGCTTATGTAGAAAAATCCGAGGTCTTTTTACAAACCAAAAACCCCCGCGATCGGCCCAGACAGTTGGTGATTACCATCGAAGAAGCGCACCGTTTCCTAGACAGCGCCACGGTTCGCCAAACCATCTTCGGCACGATCGCCCGCGAAATGCGAAAATACTTTGTCACCCTACTCGTGGTCGATCAACGTCCCTCGGGAATTGATAACGAAGTGATGTCCCAAATCGGCACCCGCATCACCGCCTTACTCAATGATGAAAAAGATATTGATGCCATTTTCACCGGCGTTTCTGGGGGACAAAATCTTAAATCTGTTCTCTCCAAGTTAGATTCTAAGCAACAAGCCCTCGTTTTGGGTCATGCGGTTCCCATGCCCGTCGTCATTCAAACTCGTCCTTATGATGCCAAATTCTATCAAGAAGTCGGCGATATGGATTGGGAAGGCATGGAGACCGATTTACTCTTAACTGCTGCGGAATCAGCTAAATTGGATTTAGGGTTTTAAAACTAGCCCGGAATTGGTGGTAAATTTAATCACTAAAAATCGTTGTTTCTTGTAGGGGCGCAATGCGCAGGCCCTTTATAGTAGGGGCCTGCGCATTGCGCCCCTACTATAAATACTTACATCAACAGCAGTTTTTAGAGGAGTGGTATAAATATCATGACTAAACCTTGGAAAAAACAGTGGGACTTTGATTTCACAGAAGAAGCCTTAGCTGAGGAATTAAATCAAGCTGAACAGGCTGCGATCGCCGCTGCAGAAAATGGTCCTTGTGCTGAGAAAGTCTCCTACAATGTTGAAGAAAATTTAATCACAATTCATCTGACAAATGGCTCAACTTTCTCCTTTCCGCCTGATTTAGCTCAAGGCTTAAGGGGAGCCAACCCAGAGCAACTCAGGGATGTTTGGCTGGATGCCGATGGCTTAAGCGTACATTGGGAAAGCCTTGATGCTGATTTTACCGTCTTAGGACTATTACAGGGCATTTTTGGAACCCGAAAATGGATGTCTGAATTAGGACGCAAAGGCGGAAAAATATCAACAGAAGCCAAACGGGAAGCAGCTCGTAAAAGGTTAGAAACCGGGTTTCTTAAGTCAGATGCTGATAATTAGCAACATCTTGGTGAAGAAACCCGGTTTCTTGTCCTATTTATCAAAGGTTAGAAACCGGGTTTCTTAAGTCAGATGCTGATAATTAGCAACAAATTTGGGCGAGAAACCCGGTTTCTTGTCCTATTTATCGAAGGTTACCCGTTGAATCGCTGACTGGATGACCCCCAGTGGGAAACGCCCGATCGCCTGGGTCTGTTAAGTTTTGCGATCGCTTGGCTGTAGGTTCTGGACTCTGGACTCAATCCGGTCTACACTGACTCTTAATAGCTTTGCTTCTCACTCCTCAATTTCACCCCTGTATTTAAAACCGTCAAACCGGGCATTTTTGTCATGATTTGGCAATCCTAACTCAATGAGAACTGTGGAATCAATCCGTTAGGGCGATTTCACCACGTTTAGGATAACTCATCTTCCTAAAGAGGGATAGTAACTTGGCTGATGCCTGATTAGTATAGAAATTAAGGCACTCCCGAAGATTGTAAACAATTATAAACAAATTCGGTAATCCAGGAATGCGGTGCTGGATCTAATCAGTAAGAAATAACAATTCTTTTCTTTTCTCAAAAAAAATCATCGATTTAAAATTTCAGTATTTAGGGGGAAATGTAGGGTGCTTAATAATTTTTTTTGCTCAACTATTTCAGAAACTCAGCCGAACCCATCGACCCAATCCCTAGGGTCTCAATGCCTATCAGCCTTGAATCTCTGGGCTGCGGGAAGCGTCTGTACGTTAGTGGCTACAGCTTATTCTTTGCTTGGCGGTGGAAATCTCGCGGCAGTGGCTAACCCGGTAGGGGTAACAGAGCAATCGAGTCCTTCTGCGGCTTGGGTTGCGGATGCGACTGCGGTGACGAGAACCCACAATTTACCCGATGGGGTTTATCTTTATGGTGAAACCTCCCAACCGGACGAACTCGGACAAGCTTACCTAGTTTTTGAGGTACGTTCTACTCAACTGATTGGGGCATTTTATATGCCTAGTTCATCCTTCGATTGCTTATACGGTACGGTGGAACCGCAACAGTTAGCCCTGACGATTGTGAATACTTACGAGAATACTGAGTATTCTTACGCAGTGGGAATTGAACATTCTCCGATCGCCTCTTCCCAGAATCCAGCCCGAGATAATATCGTGCGCCTAGAAGGATTACAATCCATCTCCACGGTTAGCGAGAATGATCAGCGGATTTTGAATGTCTGTAAAGAAAATTATCAGGAACAAGTCTGGGCGAAATAATCCTGGGGAAGCAAAAAAACCGACACCTGATCGAGTGTCGTTACCGGAAGTTAAGCTGTGCCTACAGGTGCTATAGCGGTTCCTACCGTTATTCGCGTACATTTTTGGAGTGCGAGCATCTTGCTCGCTCTTGATAATAGCGAGCAAGATGCTCGCACTCCTCTAAACGTTAAAATCGCAGTTTCAAAGCCCGATGGGTTGGATTATCCTGAGATTAATATTCAATCCCGGGTTGGGCTTTAACACCTTGTTCCCGGAACGGATGCTTGATGAGAGTCATTTCTGTTACTAAGTCAGCGCGTTCGATCAGGGGTGCGGGTGCGCCTCTGCCGGTGAGGATGATATGAGACTCCTCGGGCTTTTGCTCTAAACCGGCGATCACCTCCTCCACAGGTAGATAACCCAGCTTGAGTGCGATATTAATTTCATCAAGCAACACCAGTTTATAGTCCGGGTTGGTGATAAAACTTAAGGCTTTTTCCCAAGCTTGACGGGCTTTTTGAATGTCCCGATCGCGGTCCTGGGTTTCCCAAGTGAA
>NZ_JAFLQW010000418.1 GCF_017313335.1 Phormidium pseudopriestleyi FRX01
GCAATTGTGGAATCCTATATCGAAGGAAAAGACAAGCGATCGCCCAGTGTCCAAGGCAGAATTCTCCCCAATGGTGAGGTAGAAATTCTCTCCACCCATGACCAAATTCTCGGCGGTAGCGATCAGCAAATTTTCCTCGGGTGTCAGTTTCCGGCAGATGAAGGATATCGACTGCAAGCGCAGGAACTGGGGATGCGCGTGGGTCGAAATTTAGCCGCTAAAGGTGCATTAGAACGGTTTAGCGTGGACTTTTTGGCGGTTCAGCGTCCGGAGAGTAGTCATCCAGTCTGGGATTTGTATGCGATCGAAATTAATCTCCGCAAAGGTGGGACAACTCATCCCTTTATGGAACTCAAACTGTTAACCAATGGCCGGTATAATTTATCCACGGGATTATTTTACAGCCAAACCGGACGTCCTAAATATTACTTTGCCACCGACAACCTCCAAAAAGACCGCTATCGGGGATTACTGCCCAATGATTTGATGGATATTATCGCCTATCATCAACTTCATTTTGATAGCTGTACCGAAACCGGAACCTTATTTCATTTAATGGGATGTCTCTCCGAGTTTGGCAAACTAGGATTAACCAGCATTGGCAATTCTCCCGAACAAGCCGAATCCATTTACAATCATGTGGTAAAAATCCTCAATAAAGAAACCGGAGGAAGTGGCAATGATGACGAGGGGATGTCTGCAATCACTCCGGCGATCGCCTCCCCTGGAAATTTACACTAAACCACAATAGGATTATGAAAATTAGAAGCATCACCACCGGGATTTCCTTAGAATCTCCAATGGATCATACCTCCATCCAAAAAGCCGCGAAATTTAACGCAAAAGCACAACAGGAGTTAGAAGCTCAAGGTTACGAAGTCCAAACCACGAGGATTTCCACCCAATCCTTTGAGAACTATTTACCCGGATACACGCTGTTTGAAATCCTGGATAATTCAGAAAGGCTGGAAGATATTTGTCACCAATTCAATTTAGATTTTTTTAATATTGGTTGTGCAAAAAATCCCGAAATTATTTCTATAATTCCGGCCATTCTCAAAAGAACAGAGAAAATTTTTTGTTCCAGTACAATAGGCGATTTCCCAAATGGAATTAATTTTGAAAGTCTTCAAGCATCTGCTCAAACCATCCACCGAATTTCCACAGAAACCGTTAATGGATTGGGAAACTTTCGCTTTTGTGCCGGTGCCAATTGTCCTCCAGGAATCCCCTTTTTCCCCGCATCCTACCATGAAGGGAATTCTGCTTTTTCCATTGGATTAGAATGTGCCGATTTACTCACAGAAGCCTTTTCTAAATCTAGGACTCTAGTCGAAGCAGAAACAAATTTAACTGAAATTTATGCAGAACATCTCATCAACCTAGAGAAAATCGCCTCTAAACTCGCCCAAGAATTTCACATTTCCTATCAGGGAATAGACGCATCCATCGCCCCCTCCCTGGATAAAAGCAATAGTATCGCTGACGCTTATGAAACATTAGGATTAGGTAAATTCGGCCATTCAGGAACCCTAGCCATTTCAGCCCTCATCACTCGGGTTATCAAAAAAATCCCCGTCAAATTATGTGGATATTCTGGCTTAATGTTGCCAGTTTGTGAAGATATTGGACTAGCAAAACGTGCCAGTGAAGGAACCTACAATTTAACGGATTTATTGTTATATTCCTCCGTTTGTGGATGTGGATTAGATACGGTTCCACTACCCGGAAATATCTCCGTTGAACAAATAGAGGCCATTTTACTCGATGTTGCCAGTTTAGCGATTAAATTAGATAAACCCCTCTCAGCGCGATTATTTCCCATTCCCGGGAAACAAGCGGGAGAAATGACTGAATTTAATTCTCCCTATTTAGTAGAGTGCAAAATTTTCAACCCTCAACCCAGCATGAATCAATCCAGATAAATTCTAAAGTGCATCAATGTAGGGGCGATTCGCGAATCGCCCCTACATTAATATTTATGAAAAATTCCCTCTTTGACAGATAATTTAGTCTTCAAAATCAACCAGTAAACTGGGAGAAGTGAGGACAAATACATCCCGAGTTCCCAACCCTGTTTTTAGGGGTTTAATCGGGGTGGTGAAGTGGAAGAAATCGCGATCGTTGACGAGTAACAATTCACCGGGATAGAGCACCTTGGTAAACACGGGTTTTTCCCGACGTGCCATATACAAATGAGTGCCTCCCCCTTGGATATTCTGGCGATCGCAAGAGAAAATTGCTACAAAATCCGCACCATCTTGATGAATCCCTTCCGGCGCAGGGTTTCCATAGTTTTTCGGGGAACAGGTAGTACGGATTTGATGTACCCCGATTTCCACACCCGGTTTTAACTTGCAGTAATGACTCACTTCTTGCACCAGTTTCTTAAACTCATATAGCGCAATCATTTCCTCATCCAATTCCGCAAACTGCCGCTTGACACCCCCCACCACCGGATTGTAATCCTTACTCTGGTACAAATATCCATGAGGCAGATGAATTAACTCATTTTCGCTCAGTTTAAACCGCGACAATCGGCGCAATCTATAATTGCCTTTGATATAAGGGTCTAGGGGTAAATTGTTAAAGAAAGGCTTAAATACATCCAGCACAATGGAGTCAATCTTTTCTAAAGCAAAGCTGATACCATAGCTAGTTTCCGGAGATTCCCGTAGTGTTTGCATTTGACTAACCCTCGGTTTGCGTTGATCCCCGATAAAGAATCCACTTTTCTTCTCTATCTCCTTCTAGTATAGACAAGTTTTATAAAAAAGAGGTTAACTTTCCGGCAATTTGTGCAAAGTTATGATCAAGACTTGTGAGGCAAATAAGTATAAATTCTTGGCAATTCCGGGGAGAATTTCCAGGACTGTCAACCCAGATGTAGCCGCTAACGGGACTCATTCGAGGCAGAATAACCGAGGGTGGAAGCAGCCATCAAATCGTCCAATATTGAAGGGTTCGGCAAGATTCGAGGTTGATGACACTCGGGAGTTAAGCGGCGATCGCGTACAATAGTCTTGGCGTGATTGAGAGTTGCACCAATGGCAGCGATTACGATAACGATTGACGGCGAAGACTCCAAATCGGCAGCGCAGGATTTACTGGCAATTCCAGGAATAGCCGGTACAGTATTGGTGGAGGGGGACGCGAAAAAAACTGAACCGCTGACGACTGTAGCCTCTATTATTACTATTGTCGGCGGAACCCTCACCATTGCGGAACAGATTCGCAAGTGGTATCAGGAAGCACAGCAAAAGCGTCCCCCTGAGTATCTGAAAAACGCTTCACAATTGGTGATGAGAGGGGAAACAGGAATGGGTTTATTTCCTCTTTTATGACCACAGTGATCCGGCCAATTTCCATCTCGACCGCAGGATGCCAGTAAATTGGCGTAATCTACCGATAACTCTACTTCAGTTTTGCTCTGAGCTTCTAAATGTTCAATGTGGCTTGTTTGTTTGTCAATCCCCTGGCAGCAATAGCAACAAATATACCCTTGTTCACGAAGCAATGCCTCGTGAGTCAAACGCTTTTCCGGATTTTGAAGATTTTTATAATTGCAATACTCCACCCCCAGAGGCTTTTGTTGCTCTTTCCATTGTGTAAACTCGGGGGGTTCATTTCCTTTTTGGATGTATTTCATCGATTCAGAATTTCTTTTCGGCGAATGAGTCCATCTGCTCTTACGAAGGTAGGATCATCCTCTCCGACTCGTTCCGCAAGCTGTTGGCGCAATTGGCGAGCGTTGTCTAATTCTCCCCTATCAATCACCCGAAAGAGTTGCTGAAACTTTTCTTCGATTTCTGGGGGACGTTCTAGAGTTCCCATCAGGGTTTCCAGAATGCGATTGCTATCTTTGCCAAAGGACCGCAAGCGCTCAATCACGATTACTTCCGGTGTCATTTTTAAAAGCTGCACCCATTCCACATCACTCATCACCTGTGGAGAATGAGTCGTCACTATAAACTGGCAGTTAGGAAAAGTTCCGGTTAAGGCGGGAATAATCCCCCGTTGCCACTGAGGATAAAGATGTAGTTCTATTTCATCAATCATGACTACACCGCTACCCTGGAGAGGATTTTGCTGGGAGTTGGGGTTGGCGATCGCCAAGCGTCTTGCTAAATCCCCAATCAACGCCAATCAGCATTTTTCTCCGTCGGAAAGTTGGCTGACACTGAGTTCTTGTCCCTGTTTGGTGAGGGTCATTCGCAAAGGCGATCGCTGAATTCTTAAGTCTTGAATATCGCCTAATATCCCAGAAATGGCTTGTCTCACCGCTTCTAACTGGCGATCGCGATAATCAATCGACTCTCCCCAGAGTCGTTGTTCATTTTCTAAATCTTCCCGTTGTCGAAACCATTCAAAAAACCGTCTAAAATTGATGCTTCCTCCCGTCAAAGCTTCTTCATAAGTCGCCATTGGCTCAAACAAATGCTTTTTCCGAATTCGTAAGGGAATATCCAGGACAGCACGATTGGTCGGATAGTAGGCTATCACAGGTAAAGCAACATCGAAATTTTCATCTAAACTTTCGTGAATTTCACCGACAAGTTGAGTTAATTGAACCAAATCACTCCGGGTTTCTTTACTGCGTCCAGTGCGAGTTCTAATTCGTGACCATTTGACAGGTTGGTCCCGGTTATTAATTCTAATGATAATTTCATTCTGAGTTTCTTTCGCTCCATTTTTAATATCTTCTTCTGTAAAAAACTGTCCCGAAGTCTGCGGGTTTTGGAGTCGCGCCGGAAGCCAGGATAAAAGTATGGCCAAACAATCTAAAATACTAGATTTTCCTACTCCGTTCGCGCCGATAAATACGATAGATTCAGATGGAGGAAACTCCAAAGTTAAATTGTTGATTCCTCGAAATGACTTGATGCTTAAGCGTTCGACTTTCATTTAGGTTGTCCAAATTTTATAATAATTTGATTGCGAATATTTCAAAAAGTGAACGATTTTCTGGATGGACAAGATTTAAACCACTGGAGGGATATACCGTAACAGCATTTCATCTAATATTTCTAACTGAATCGGTTTGCTTAAATAATCGGTGGCACCTGCTGCTAGACAGCGTTCCCGATCGCCTGACATTGCCATTGCCGTCACCACCACCACTGGCAACTGTTGCACATTCGGGTTTTTGCGTAACTCTTCGACTAATTGTAACCCCATTGCCAAATGAGCAAACTGGACATCCAATAAAATTAAATAGGGGTCAAATGAAAACACTTCTTCCATAAAATTGGCGCTGTAGCCAGTCAATTTGACATCATGTCCCACCGCTTGTAAATAGTCTTGCAACAATAAGGTACTCGACCCATCATAATCCACAATTAAAATCCGACCGTTGCGATCGCCCGCTTCGGGAATTACAATTCCCGGAAGCTCATCACTCGGGACCGTCGGAACGTATCCCGGAGGCGGATCTGGCAAAATAATCGTAAACCGACTCCCCACCCCCAAAGTAGAACTCAGGAGTACATCCCCCCCATGTAACTGCGCTAAATCTCGCGTGAGGGCTAATCCCAATCCCGTTCCTTGGATGTTATGGTTCAATTCATTATCCAGTTGCCGAAACGGGTCAAATACCAGGGGTAAATGTTCTTCAGAAATCCCAATTCCCGTATCTATGACGGTAAATCCAATTCCCCCAGGCTGTTGTTCTACAATTAATGAAACTTCCCCTTTCGGGGTAAACTTAATCGCATTAGAGAGCAGATTGAGCAGCATTTGTTTGAGACGCCGTTCATCGGCAATGCAAAGCCGGATTTCGGGGTCAATTTTACTGGTTAGTCTTAATCCCCGGTCCACCGCCCGTTCCTGCATGACTTTTAGGCAATATTTACAAAGTTCTGGAACGGGAATTTCACTAAATTTTAATTCTTCCTTGCCTGCTTCTACCTTGGATAAATCTAAAATATCATTAATCAGTTCTAATAAATGGTCGCCGCTACTTTTAATGCGGCTAATATATTCTTTTTGTTTGGGATTCAGGCTGCCAAAAATTTCTCTTATTAACATTTGAGACAGCCCTAAAATAGAATTTAAGGGAGTTCTAATTTCATGACTCATTTGAGCCAAAAATTCACTTTTTGCTCGATTTCTAGCTTCAGCAATATCCCGGGCCCGGCCAACAGCTTCGGCTTGTTTATGTTGGGTAATATCGGTGATGGCGGCGACGACTCCATCAATCTGACCCTGGCGATCGTACAACGGCGCGGCATTGATTGAGACAAAAATCTGGGTGCCATCTCGACGGGCGATCGCATATTCCATTTCATAAGCAGCGCGTCCCTTTTGCATCACCTGACAAAACGGGAGTTGATTTTCAGGTAAACCCCGCGCATCTAACGGTTGAATTTGCCAAATCGGTTCATTGTATCTACATCCGATCATCTGTTGTCGAGGCAGTCCTAAATGCTTTTGTGCCGCTGCATTAGTCAGGGTAATCCGCCCGGTACTATCAAAGACTAAAATTCCATCAGCGTTAGTTTCGATAATCGCATCCAGTCGCCTCTCGTTGAGTTCTAGCTGCTTTTTAGACTGATAAATTTCTGAGGTATAGCGGACGATCGCATAGTACAGGATAATCGCAACCACCGTGACATACACGCATCCCTTAATGGTTTGCAGATGAGTTGTATTTTTGACCCCAGGTTGCCGAAATAGAATCGCTATCATGCGATCGGAACCGACAATCCATAAGGCGCTAATCACTAGATAAATACTGACGATTCGACGGGGAGATAGCTTCATGATGATTCGCCATTGTCTCATCTTAGTCTGCCTGTTAATTTGCTTTTATTCACTAAGTTTTAGCCCCGATAAACTCTTTGGGTTAAATTCTCCTGGCAAGGTTTTATGGATTGAGGTATAATTTACACCAAAATAAAGAAGAACGCTACAAGTCAGAGGAAAAAAGCAGTCATTCGGGGTCAACCCATAAGGAATTCCAGGTCTAGTAAAACCGACTCTCCTAAGTCGGGTCCCCTCCCCTGTGTCTTAGGGTGGGGTTCCGGGACCTGAACTGAGGCAAAACAGCAATTCATTCCCCTGTCTTCTTCGTCCAAGTTAGGACGGGGTTCAACATTGATAGCGAATTCTAACCGGGTTTACCTCTCTTAGACTGAGGAAGTCGGATGCTGTGCCAAACTTGACTCCTCAGCAGTCAAATTCGGGCCGATCGCCTCGGGAGTCCCCACTGCTTCTGCCCTCAGTTTTGGTTTTAAATATAAATTTTCCACTAATGCTGCACCCCCGGCAACCCAAGGCGGAACGATTAAGGCACCGACAATTCCCAACACTTGAACCCCACCAATTACCGAGAGTAACTGATACAGAGGATGGACTCCCACAGAAGACCCCACTAATAACGGATCCAAAACATAAGTCTCCACATTCTGGATGACCACAAATAAAATTAACACCGACAGAAACAACCATCCGCCTTGCGACACTGCCACAATCAGCGCTGGAACTGCCCCCAAAATCGGCCCTAAAAAGGGAATTAAATTAGTCACTCCGGCGATCGCCCCCAAACCCAACGCAAACTCCCCTAACCCTAAAGCACTCAATCCCACACTCGTTGTCACAGCCAACAGCGCCGAAACCAACACTCGACCTCGAATATATCCACCCATGCGCTGACTAATCGGCCTAACTTGAGTCTCCAAACGCTCATCCCAAGGTTTCGGAAACAGTTGCACCAAACTTTTAATTAAACTGTGACTATCCGCCACCATATAACCAGAAATAAAGATAGATAAAATCAAGGTCACCACA
>NZ_JAFLQW010000009.1 GCF_017313335.1 Phormidium pseudopriestleyi FRX01
CCGATTATTTGGAAATCATGCTCAATCCCAATCTTCCCGAACCCAATTTACTCAAAACCCTACTAGAACCGTTATTAGAGGATTTTCAATATTGGTTTGCCCGATCGCGCAAGTTATTGGAAAATGAGGAAATCTCCTTTTTGGGGAAAGAGGGCCAATCCGAGTTACTCGCCCGAGTGCAATACGCACAGAAAGAAGTCACCACAGCTCAAATGCTACTCAGGGCCACAGAGGGTCAGGTGGGTGTAGAAATGGAAGTGCTGATGCCGTGGCACAAATTGCTAACCGAATGCTGGCAAGTCTCGATGCGGTTTCGCATGGAAAATTCCCTCTAGGCTATCCTCGATGGAAGTTCCCTCGACTCCTGTTTCAACCTTAAATTAAATCCCTAGATCGGCTTTAAGAGCAAAAACTGACGATCAACTTCAGAAACACTCTTTTATAGCCCCCTGAGTTACCGATTAATCACCTGACTGCGCCGGAGGATATCAATATGCTGCACTTAGTTTACATTTTTGCCTTTACCATTTTGGCGTTTCTCGCCGTCGGAAACTTGATTCGCAGTTTGGTCATGCTTAGTAGTGAATCCAGAACCTATCCACCGGGACGGGGGAACTCTGGGTCCCCGAATTCAGCAATGGGACGGTATCAACGTCCGGTCCCCCATCCGGAACTGCTTGATGCGTCCGGAAATGTGGTCAATGAACCGTTGATGGTCATGAAATCCATGACAATGGATGATGCCCGAGAACGCCTAGATGCTTTATATGATGCTTCACCGGGAGGTTCCGGGGAGAGTAAGGAAGAAAAATAAATCAAAAATGAGAGATTTTAGATTTTAGATTTTAGAGGTCTAAAGACTCATAAAATGCAAGGGTGCCGGTGAACTCAGGGTGTTGACCGGCTTTTGGATTGGGTAAGCGCAGAACAACAGGTTTTGCTCCCTAAAAGCTGGTCAAAACTTCTCGAACCCAGGCGCGAAAGGCTTTCATTGTTTTATTTCTGCCTGCGGTTTTCGCTTGGTTTAAATACTGGGGAATGACTTCAGTTAGGGGAAATTTGGGGAAAATTTGACTGCGATCGCCTTGTTGATAAGTGCCATCTTTTTGGAGTAGGCTAATTGTGAGGGTTCCTTTATCAAACTGCCATAATTCCGGTACGCCTAACCCTTGATAAATCCTCGGATGGGTGCGCGAGGTCACATCAATTTCTAAGGCTAAATCTGGAGGAGGATCTACGGTCAAATCTAATCGGTTCTTACCCCGCACTGCAGCCTCATTTTGGATGTAAAAGCAGTTATCCGGTTCAATACCTTGTGTCATGATTTGATTTTTAAACGTAGTCGAACCCAGAGACCAAAATTCAATGTCGAGTTCTTCTAGGAGAATTTCTACTAAGTTGCTAATTAAAACTTTCCCGGTTTCCTGTTCGGGTAGGGGTTTCCTAATTTCTAAGGTTCCGTTATCGTAAGCAATTCTTGCTCCTCGATGTTCGCCCAAGTCTTCTAAAATGGCTTCAAATTCTTTCCAGCTTACATCTTTGAATAGGACTCGCTGTCCGGGTGGTACGGTGATTCTATTGATTTCTAGTAGCATTTCTTGCCTCCTTTGATTATTTTTTAGGGTAATTTAGCATTTGTATTAAGTATCATGTTTTAATAAAATCTAACAATTTTGTAGGGACGAGAACTAATTCACCAGATATCAATTTGTCTATCTCGACCCAGATGGCTATTACTTCGCGTTTTCCTTCAAAGAAGGGGATAGAGTCTAGTTCATAAAATTTGCGATCGCTAAAATCACAGCGATAAAGTTGAATGATTTCATGGCCCGGTTTGCCGTTATAAATAAAAATATTTTCTAGGCAACCTAGGTAATGAATATTGGTCAATTCTCCTTTGACTTCTTCTTGGAATTCCCGTTTTAAAGCATCAAGGCTGGTTTCGCCAAAGTCAATACCGCCTCCTAAAGGACGATAAAATGATTGGTGTTTGACCGAATCATAGCCTTCAGAGACAAACAGGCGATTTTTGTCTTGAATTAGCCCTAATGTAATGACGCGAATTTTTGGTTTTTTGCTCATTTTTTAATCAATAAAAATAGATTTTCCCAGTCCAATTAACTGGGAAAATTGACAATAAATAGACTAATTATCGTCAGCGAATCGGGAACGGCTGTCACTATCAGCCACGGGCCAATCGGAATTTTCACCGCCGAGAATGAGACGTTCGATGACTACAAATTCTTGATTGAGGCGATCGAGGGAATTAATGAGAATATCTATGGCGATCGCATCACTGGTCCCGAGGTCAAACCAGCACCGCCCCCAGGTCTCATTATATTCAAAGTCTCCCATATTGTGCATCAGCGCCATCAAACTTTTTTCAGCCGTCACCGAATCATACTGCATATAGCTAATCTCTAATCCGGTGTCTTGAACTTGGAGATTTTCTGCATTAAATCCCCCCAGTTTGCCGAGAAAAAACCAAGAATCGAAGACTTCTTCAACATACTGCTTTTCACTCTTGCCCGGACTGGTGCTAAACTCCAACCAGATCCAGACATCAAAGGGGTTAAACTCCCGAAACTCTACTTGCATATTTCTGTGTCTCTACATCAAGGGGAGATTAAAGGTCAAAAAAACCGACGCCTATAGATTAACATATCTAGGCGTCGGTTCATTGTTGTTCAATCAGTCGGACAAGAAACTGGGTTTCTTGCCCAGATTTGTGACTGATTCATAGAGTTTTTATCAAGAAACCGGGTGTTTAACCTTTGCTATAGCGAGGCCCTCGGCTTCGGCGAAAATAGCGGTTTCCGGGGAGAGGTTATCGGGAGGCGGCGGCTAATTCTTGCATTTTGCGAACATTGCGATCGCGTTCTCGTTGCAGTTGCCGTCTTAAGGTTTCGGGGAATTTTTCCTCGGATTGAACCAGGGCTGTCTGAAAATTAGATTCCGCTTGTTGCAGCAATTCCATATTATTCAGATCGTTTCCTTTTTTAACTAGAATTTGTCCTTTAAGATAAAACAGTTCTGGATTATCCGGGGTAATTTCTAATGCCCGATTCACCGCAGATAACGCTTGATCCACATTATTTAAATCGCGATAGCCTAGGGCAATTCCCCGATAGGCTAAATAAGAAGGGGCTGCATAATTTTCCAAGCGGGCGATCGCATCATCGGCATTGGCAAAGGGCAGATTCACCGCTAACATTAAATCCATGAATCCTTTAATCAGATTCAACTCGGGATCATTAGCCGCAATTTTTTCTGCAGCATCAAAATGCTTGAACACTTCTCGCAGTTTACCCATTGCTTTGGGAACCCCGCGCAAGGTGCCTTCGGTACTAATAATATAACCGCCCTCTAAAAAATGACCCACGGCTATATAAAGATTGCCGCGTAAAGGATTTTCCGTTAACAAAGATTCGGCAGTAGTCCGAGTGCGCGTTGCATAATCATTTAAGCGATCCCAGTCTTCATCTAAATAGGCCAAAGCCCCCTGCATCGCATAGACTAAAGGTTCATTGGGTTCTAGTTCTTCAGCTTGTTGAAGTTTGCGGAGTGCTTCTTGATAATTTCCCCGTTCAAAGAGGGTTTTAAATGCGGCTTCAGTGCGATCGCCGATTTCATGGCGATTTTCGGTGCGGAAGGGGTCTAAAGCCAGAGTCGGACTGATACTGTAAGTTAAGGCGATCGCCGCAGTCCCGGCGATCGCGGCCATCAACCGACCCGCCATAGAAAACCGATAGTTCATACTCTGCCTCGTCTGTTTTGCCTTGATGATGCCAAAAAATCCTGAATCCCCCTTGAGTCGCGATCGCGACTCAGGCCGGTTATTTCCATTTTAGAATCCTAATCCCGTTACAGGAGAAGTCCGGGCTAAAAAGTGATGTGTTTTAATCTAAACAGGTAGTGACGCCCGGATTAAGGGCAAGTTCCAAACCATCCCGCAGTAGTGTAATCGGATTAAGTTTGTCAAAATAAAATAGACACTCAGCAGTACAACGCTGTTGAGTCTGTACAATCTCGTTTAATCCCCTATTATTGACACGGGTTTCAATGCTTTATCTGAAAAACCTGACCTACCATCCCACCGCGACTCCTACGCCGATTCTCAAGTCCATTGACTTAGAATTTGCCCCACAACAGTTAGGCTTGATTATTGGGCCAAGCGGTTCTGGTAAATCCACCTTGTTAGAAATTTTGGGAGGGTTGGCAGAAAAAACCCAAGGTGACATTTTCTGGCGGGATCAACTGTTGACCCCAGCCCATTTGCAACAATTAGGGGGCTTGGTGTTTCAGTTCCCCGAACGGCATTTTTGTTGTGGAACCCTGTTGGAAGAGTTGCGCTTGGGGCATCCGGAACTGGGGTCTGAACGGGTCCATGAGGCGTTGCAAGAAGTGGGTTTGGATGGGTTATCGTTGCAGACAGCGCCCCAATCTCTCAGTGGGGGACAGCAGCGCCGACTCGCATTGGCAGTACAATTAATTCGGCAGCCTCATTTGCTGTTACTGGATGAACCGACGGCGGGTTTAGATTGGTCGATGCGGCGCAATTTAGTCACCCTGTTGGCGAAGTTGAAGAAGCACTGGAGTTTGTTGGTGGTCACCCATGATGCCGGGGACCTGTTGCCGATCGCCGATTGCTGTTGGACCCTCAATCACGGGGAACTCCAAAGTGTCGAACCGAATAAACTCGCCATTAGCACTCAACTCTCGGTGGTCACTTCTTGAGCGATCGCCGGATTCTCGCTTTTTATCCCCCGTCTCAATCCGATTGCTAAACCCCGACTTCTGATAACAACCCAATGGGTTCCCAGTCTAACAGTTTGTAGTAACGACTAAAGTCGTTAAAATCTGGATTTTCCCCCCACCCAAACCTCAAAAAGACCCAAAAGAGCTTCTATTTGAACGACTAACTATGAATGAACCTGACAAACTCGTCCTGCCATCCAATGTCAAACTATGGGAAAAAACCATGAATTGGCAGCCCGATGAGGGTCATCTGCTGGAATTTCAAAGCCTATATGAAGGCATTCTCGAAGGGAATCAATCCCTCAATTTAACTCGCATTACTGCACCGGATGAGTTTTGGGAAAAGCATCTGTGGGATTCTCTGCGCGCAATTACGCCGTTATTATCTCAACCGTTGGGTTCTACCTCCGAGGAAGTCTTTTCCCCTAAGACGGGGATGGTTCCTTCGGAAGGGGAGAATGGGTCAGTTCGGGCGATCGATATTGGAACTGGGGCGGGTTTTCCGGGGTTGCCGGTGGCGATCGCTTGTCCTGAGTGGCAGGTGACTCTATTGGACTCCACTCGTAAAAAAATTACGTTTCTCCAGGGTTTGATTAATCAGTTGGGGATGGAAAATGCCAAGGCGATTGTGGGCCGAGTGGAAGAGATGGGTCGTTCGGTTCAACATCGGGAACGGTATGATTTCGCCTTTGCGCGGGCGATCGGGCCGACGATGGTTTGTGCAGAATATGCCCTTCCCTTGCTGAAAGTTGGCGGGTGGGCAATTCTGTATCGCGGTCATTGGACTGATGAAGAGGCGCAAGTGGTCTCGGTTGGAGTTGAGCCACTGGGTGGGATGGTGGATTTTGTGGAGAAATTTACGACCCCGCTAACCGATAGTGTTCGCACTTGTGTTTATTTGCGAAAGGTTGCGCCGACTCGTCCTGAATTTCCCCGTGCAGTAGGGATACCGGCTCAAAATCCTCTAGTGTAATCGGGGGTCGGATTGTCTGAAATTGTGTGAAATTGGAAATGTGAGAGTTAGCTGAACCGACTGGCATATCCAGAAGATGCCCAGTGTTACTGAGGATTTAGAAGCGA
>NZ_JAFLQW010000442.1 GCF_017313335.1 Phormidium pseudopriestleyi FRX01
AGGTGAAGAGGCTTCTCGTATCAGGACAAAACATGAAGTTCAAATTTGGGCAGTCGCTCGAAATTTTGCACTTAACATATACCGCAATTATGGATTTGATAATATGGCTCAAGCCCAACGTCTGGCGGGATTTGGCCTTAAACTAATTAAGGAGTTGTTTAGAATGAAATAGCCCTGGCTCCCATGATAAACAGGGCGAATATTTCTCCGGGGGAAAGAGGGCGATCCGTGGGGTCTAGGTAAGCCGAGTTAGAAGTTTTTTCACCCGATCGAGAAACCGGAGTGTTGAAGCCTGGGGGCGACTGAATCACGTTCAGGCGAGAGTAGCCTATTTTGAGGTCGTAGGCGAGGCGGCGTTCTGGGTTGCTGAGAGTGGCGTAGGCGTTGTTTAGCTGCTGAAATTTGGCGGTGGCGACGGAGGGCGGCAAGTCAGTGGTATCGGGATGGTAGAGTTTGCTCAGTTCCCGGTCCGATCGCCGGACGATAACTGTTAGCCCTGAGAGTTATTTCCAATCGCCCCCAACTGACTCCCTCAGGGCTAACTCCGCCGCCGGCCCAAGCCAACTAATTCAGGCAACTCATCCACTCGCTCTTATCCGCCGTCGCCAGTCTTTGTCCTCCACTGCCAGATTGACCCAGAACTCGCCCACCCAGGTTTCAGCTTGTTTTCCCTGTCAGGCGTGAAGCGAAGCTATCCCGAAGGGAATCGCAATTCTCCGCTGCTGTTCTGAATTAGCCCCAGAGGTGGCATTGGTTCCCACTGGCACGATTCCTCCCCACTTCACCCGCCGCTACCAATACAATTTTGGGGCTTAGAAGACTTTATGAATGTTCCGGAGACCGGGGTGACTAATGCGGCGAATCTTTCATTTTTTATGGTGAATTTATCCCATTATCTCTTAAATGTCACCCACAAGGGGCCTCTGTCCATTGTTCTGGATCTCAAAAGTCAATTTTGAGGCTACCGTTATGCTTCAAGAACCATAAAACGGATTAAGGAAAAACCAGACCCAGTTTTATTGAGTCAGATTTTGAAACGCTTATCCAGTCGGTCGGCTGTATCCATCAACATTCATAAGAGGCCAGTGACTATTAAATTATTGAAGGTATTGTTACCTAACTTTCTGCCAATTGTTACAGATAGGGTGAAGAAACCCCGTTTCTCAACAGGGTTCGGGAACTGGGCAGATCCTTGGACTCCTCGATCTACTGAATGGGAGAAAAGCCTGGAATTTTTTACCCTAAAACCGGAAGAAGCCATTTGCGTTAAGCAAATGGCTCCTTTTTGGGAAACTCTTCTAATTTCTAATATTGATGCGATCGCGGATTATTTAATCCGCACGTCAATCACACTGGCATTAAAGCTATAAGTAGTGCCTTCCAGTTCCATCGGCGTGCCGATTTTGACTTTGCTATTGCCTAGAACTGGACCATCATCAGTCATTCTGGCATTCCCCCCCAAGGTCATGAGCAAATTGGCACTAAAAGACTCCTCCTGTCTCGGGTCCGGTAATGCTTTGACAGAACCATCGGGTTGGGGAACCGCTAGGGTTCGAGTTAAAAGCTGTACTGATTTAACGTCAACCTGACCATAAGGCTGATTGCGAATAATCACATTTGTTTTGCCCTTTTCTTGAAATTCCCGAACCAGGGCTTCGGGGTCCCGCACACTCAGTCCCCGGACAATCAAATCAACCTCGACAGGTTTTGTGGTCACCCCACCAATTTGGGCAACGGAACCGGAAGTACCGGGAAAGAAAAAGATGCCGATGACAACCAGGAGAATGACCAAGGCAGCACCCAGGTCAAGAATGCTGATTTTGCCAAATAAGCGGCCTTGGCGATCCAAAATCTTCATAAAATCAAATTGTCCTACTTTAGCGAGACACAACTGAGGGCTGAACTATTTTCCCGTTTCAATGGTTTGAGCCATCCCTGATAAATCCACCGGACAGAAAGATGGGGATAGGTGGATATTTGCTGTCAGATTATCATAACAGTTAGAAGTTCAATCGTCCGATTGGCCTGAGTTTTGAACTCAATTTTAGACGGTGGGCTCAACTGTATTGAACAAGCAAGGGCGCAGGTTCTGCGCCCTTGGGGATTATGGGCGACAAGTCGTCTGGGGGAAGTGGGCAATGGAGATAGCCCTTAAATCCGTGGCATCCCAGCGATCGCCCTGGGGTTGGTCTGGCAGTACAAACATTGCCGCCTGGGTAGTGTTGGAGCTATTTTTGGCGGCAGTGAGGATAGATTCAGCAAGTTGGTCCCGGGCTGAATTGGAAATGGATTGATCCAGACTCGCGGTGGAACAACCGGCTGGATCTAACGGTTGCATGAGGGCGGGTAGCGAAAAAAAGAATAAAAATAGGCTAACCCTGCCTAAAAACTGGAGGTGCATCCCTGTTCTCCTAACTCATCGGGTAGGCATGGATGCTATACGGATCCTCTTATCCAAAGTCGGGATGAATACAGGGGAAATTTTTAGGCAGGGCGATCGCCTTTGAGGGGAGGGTTGTTTTCCCCAGTTGTGCGATTTCGATGGCAATAAATCGGCGTTGGAGTTTTAGTAGGCCTAGCTTTTAAATGGCTTGGACTAACACCTGCTCTCCTTCTATTTTGACTAAATAGGGCGGGAGATTTTCTTCAGCTGGACCTTTGAGAAGGGTGCCATCGGGAGAATATTCTGAACCATGACAAGGACAAATGTACTTGCGTTCTCCAGCGTTCCAATCTACCAGACAGCCTTTATGAGTACAAGTCGGATTCACGGCATAAAGGAGTTGAGCATCTTCAGGATTGCGCGTTACAGAAATGGCTCCATTTTGAAAGTCTTCATTCAGAATTTGACCCTGACTCTCTAATTCAGAGACTGTCCCGACTGCCTCAAAGTTACCTGGGGTAGTCGATACTTCCGTTGTGGATTCTCCCGAGGGAGTACAGGCAGCGATCGCCATTGGCAAAAAACTGGCAACCCCACCGACACCAACCCAGCTTAAAAAATCTCGACGCTTCATAGGCTTCACTCTTGAAGAGATAAAGAATATTTCTATAATAGACCGCTTGACAAAATCTATCCATACCCGTCCGTGATCAAGGATAATTTTGGGGATCACGATTTCTGGCGATCGCAATATAGCAATCCTTGCCCTATTTATAAACTCTGGTGCTCCCCTCTCCCTTTTTGGGCCGCCTTATGTTGGGGGTGAGGGCTTATTTCTCGATTGATTTAGGATCGCAAAATCCAGCTAACTTGATATGATTTGACTATTCTGGCGCTTTGGGGGGGAAGGTCATGGAACGGGGAATTTCTCTGTTGGGATTAATTACATTTGTAGGGATATCTTATGCTTTGTCGGTCAACCGAGAAGCTATCCGGTGGCGAACGGTCCTCTGGGGAATTAGTTTGCAACTGTTCTTTGCCTTGTTTATTCTCAGAACTGCACCCGGTTTGGCCTTATTTAAGTTTTTAGGAGCTCGGGTCAATGACTTTCTGAATTTTGCCGATGTGGGGTCTGCTTTTGTCTTTGGCGAAAACTTCAAAGAGCATTTTTTTGCCTTTAAAATTTTGCCCACCATTATCTTTTTTTCCGCCGGCATTACCCTGCTCTATCACTACGGAATTTTGCAGCGGGTCGTCCAGGGCGTCGCTTGGGTGATGATGCGAACCATGAAAACTTCCGGGGCCGAATCCCTCTCCTCTGCGGCGAATATTTTTGTCGGACAACTGGAAGCCCCGATGCTAATTAAACCCTATATCGCGGCAATGACAAATTCTGAACTTCATGCGGTGATGACTGGAGGATTTGCCACGATTGCCGGAGGTGTATTAGCGGCCTATATTTCTTTTGGAATTCCTGTAGAACATTTGTTATCGGCTTCGGTGATGTCTGCACCGGCATCCTTGGCGGTTTCTAAGTTATTGTATCCTGAAACCGAAAAATCTTCCACAGCAGGTCAAATAGAAATCAACCGCGAAAGTCCCTATGTCAATGCCATTGATGCCATAACTTCTGGGGCAATTGAAGGGTTGAAATTAGCCTTAAATGTGGCCGCCATGTTGATTGCTTTTTTAGGATTGGTTGCCTTATTGAATGCCGGTTTGGGATGGATGGGCAGTTGGGTGGGAATTCCTTACCTGTCTTTTGAGTTGATTTTATCCTATTTAATGGCCCCGGTTGCTTGGTTGATGGGAGTTCCCTGGGCCGATGTGGAAGCGGTGGGAATGCTGCTGGGGAAAAAGACTATTTTGAATGAGTTTATCGCCTATTTGGATTTAAAACAATTGATTGAAAATCAGGCAATTTCTCCGCGTTCGGTGGTGATTGCCACTTATGCCTTATGTGGATTTTCTAACTTGGGTGCGATCGCGATTCAAATTGGCGGCATCAGCGCGATCGCACCCAATCGGCAAGGAGATTTAGCCCGATTAGGAGTCAGGGCAATGTTTGCTGGTTCCATTGCCTGTTTTATGACCGCTTGCATCGCCGGACTATTGTTATAACTCGGGTGTGGACCCCACCCTAACCCGGACCTTTGCAAGGTCCGGGGACCGTTCGTGCGGTTAATTGGTAAGGCAAATGACTCTGAACGTAAAAAAGCTCCTCTTGTAAGGGGTGAAACCCAAGGTGGAACGGGAAGGAATGGAAGGAAGGCACCGGAGTGGAGGGGGAATCAAACCCGATTCGATTTACAATGAGAGGGATTAGGGCATCGGTAGAGGATGAACTCCCCGGAACAAGAAACCGGGTGTTTTGCCTAAATTGTGGGCAAATGCCGCAGAAACTTTGTGAACAAACCCGGTTTGTCTGACCGTGACTGTACCGATCGCCTAGATAGAAGAACCCGTGATTCTGTCGAACCCTGAAGCGTAAAAACAAACCTGTTGACAATTTAGAGATTAATGCCTGAACTACCCAAAGATTTAGATGAGGCGATCGCCCAAGCGAAAACAGCCACCAAAGCTGCCCTAGAGGATGGATACCGGCTGGTGCAAGTCGAAATCGGGATCCCGGAATTGAAAGTCCAACCGATCGCCGAAGAATTTCTCCCCATCTTCGAGGAGTCGTTTGGCGATCGCTTTAAAGTGTACTTTCCCGATGCTGGGGCCGCTGCCTTAGCCCGTCGAGATTGGGGCGAGAGACCCTATATCATTCGCGGATTGAGTGAACCCAAAGGTCAAATGCAACCGTTCGACGAAGGATTTCTGTTTGTGGAACCTTCGGCGGTGGAAGTTAATACCCTAGAGAAAATGTGCGAACAAGCGGGCGATCGCCCCACGGTGATCCTGCTGCCGAAGCTGGAAAATGTCGCCATTATTGGCATTGGTTTGGCAGGAAGACAACTCCGGGAACGGTTTCTCTCCACCATTGAATCCTGTTACTACATTCAACCCAAGGAAGGATATGCGGTGTTTCGCTGCTATCCCAGTCCCTGGCAAGTCTGGCTGGAAAATGGCGACACCTACGAACTGATTTCAGAAACCGCCACCAAACCCGTCGGTGACGACTTAGAACGCTTAATTACCCAAGCTACGGGTAAGGCTGAAGAACCGACGGATGAAGGCATCAACAAGTCTTTAACAGCCCCGAAAAAACCGGGCTTAATGACGAATATGAAGCGCTTTTTACGCGCATTGAGCCAATAATCGGGGAATAATAGGAACAGGACTCCAGTGCGTCCGAGTCTTAATTTATAGATAGGGACGGACTGGGGTCGTTTTCTTTACCCCAGAACAGGAATAGCCCAGCTTGTTTATCCAGGCAACTCCATGAGCAAAATTAACTACAGACGCATTGCGATCGGGGATGTCCACGGTCATTATGACGCACTCGTGAAACTCCTAGATGCGATCGGTCCCACCGCAGACGATCGCCTCTACTTCCTCGGCGACTTAATCGATCGCGGTCCCGATAGTGCCTCCGTGGTTAAATTAGTCCGGGACAATAAATTTACCTGCCTCCTCGGTAACCACGAACATCTTCTCATCACCGCCTGCGGTAACGGCAAAGTGAACCAACCCGCACTCCAAGCTTGGCGCTACAGCGGAGGACAAAATACCTTAACCAGCTATCCCAAACTCTACTCCCACCCCAGCGAAGCACTTTTAGATGATCTCGCCTGGATGCAAACCCTTCCCCTCTATATGGATTTGGGCGACGCCTGGTTAGTTCATGCCGGGGTTCATCCCAATCTTCCCATCCACGAACAAGGTGCCGAAGACTTTTGCTGGATTCGCGCACCCTTCCACAAGATCCGCCAGCCCTACTTTCCCGATAAACTCATTGTAATTGGCCATACCATCACCTTTACCTTTAAAGGGGTCAAACCCGGACAACTCGCCAAAGGGAACGGCTGGCTAGATATTGACACTGGGGCTTATCACCCATTGAGTGGCTGGTTATCCGCCTTTGACCTCACCCACCGCCAAGTTTACCAAGTCAACCTGTTCAAAGGCAAAGTGCGAAAACTCTCTCTACAAGACGCAGTGGTTTCTATTCACCCCAAGCAAGGGGCCGTTTGTCCCTAGTCCTCACCCTTTGACCCCTTTGCGTCTTAAAATAAATGAACCGATGAATGGATGCCACAATTAGGACTGGGGATCGTGAGTAGATTCAAAGAACAAGAAACCGGATTTCTCACCAGGATTGGGTGCTAATTGCAGCAGATTGGGTCAAGAAACCCGGTTTCTAACTGACTATACCAACGCCCGAGGTGGGTTACTCCTCTCTAGTCCTCTCAACCATTCATTGATGCTGTAATGCTGTAATGGACTCTCGATTTTTTAAAAAAATGACGCAACCCAGTATCTATTTTGTCTGCTACCCAGACACCAACGTACCGATTGGCGGAGTGAAAATGCTCTATCGTCACGTTGATGTTTTAAATAAAAATGGATTTTCCGCTTTTATCGTGCATGATGATGAAGGATTTCGATGTGATTGGTTTGAAAATCAAACCCAAATCGCTTATCTTCCCCAAATCAAACTCAAGGCTAATGACTTTTTCGTGATGCCTGAAACGGCGACGCCCAAAGGTGGCAATCTCTTACCGGGCATTCGCAAAGTGATTTACAATCAAGGCTGCTATAATACCTTTAATGAATATTCTTTCGACAAACATCACTTAGAAACCCCCTATCACTCTCCGGACGTGGTCGCGGTCCTCGTTGCCTCGGAAAATAGCTTTAATTACTTAAACTATGTCTTCCCCAAAACCCGACTCTTTCGGGTTCATCATGCTATCGATACTCATTTATTTTACTATCAACCTGTTAAGAAAAAACAAATTTGCTGGATGGACCGAAAAATGCAACGAGATGCTAAACAGGTGATTAATATTTTAAAATTTAGAAATGCTTTAAATGGATTTGAGTTAATTCCCATTGAAAATAAACCTCAAACAGAAGTCGCCCAAATTTTCCGAGAGTCCTTAATGTTTTTGAGCTTTTGTTATTCCGAGGGGTTTTCCTTACCCCCCGCTGAAGCAATGGCTTCGGGCTGTTTAGCCGTCGGCTATCATGGATGGGGTGGAAAAGAATATTTTCTACCCGATTTTTCGTTTCCCATAGATAGTGGGGATATCATTGGATTTGCTCACACCGTCGAAAAGCTGATTGCCACTTATAATACTCAACCCCAGCTTTTAATGGAAAAGCATAAACAATCAGCGGATTTTATCAAAAAAAATTATTCGGCAGAACAAGAAGAACGGGATATCGTCACCGCTTGGCGGGAGATTATCACTATAAATAAGAGATAATTTGTTAGGGTAAAATTTAATCACGAACCCAGGGCGATCGCCTTTAGCTGAAACTCCCAGAACTGCCCAAACCAATGTCATCCAAAATGTCGGAAAAATAGAATCTTTTTAGGATTATTTGTTGACAGACAAATGGAAAATTTGCAGAGTCAAGGAGTGGCGATCGCCACATTATTTTGAGCCTCCTCCAGTCGCGTCTGAACGATAGTCAAACGCTTTTGGGTCGCCAACAGTGCCGCATTTCCTTGCTGTAAATTGCGTTCGGCTTCAGCCAATTGAGTCTCGATTTCTGGACTCGAAACTTCCGCCAGAATGTCTCCCTCCTTGATGGGTTCATTACTCTTCACTTTCAGGGTTAACTGACCCGATACCAGCATAAAAAGACGCTGACGTTCATCCAGACGGGAGGTGACTTCTGCTTCTGCCCCAGAGAACCTCTTCTTAAATA
>NZ_JAFLQW010000033.1 GCF_017313335.1 Phormidium pseudopriestleyi FRX01
GTGGATTTTTATTGTTGACCAACTCAATACTCATAAAAGTGAATCTTTAGTTCGTTTAATAGCCTCTCTTTGTCAGATAGATATCGAGTTAGGTGTTAAAGGGAAAAAAGGAATTTTGGCATCAATGAAAACTCGTCAAGCTTTTTTGAGCGACCCAACCCATCGAATTCGTTTTGTTTATTTGCCCAAACACACATCGTGGTTGAACCAGATTGAGTGTTGGTTCAGTATATTGACCCGTCGCCTTTTAAAACGAGGGGAGTTCACTTCCATCGATGACCTATCTGAGCAAATTCTTAAGTTTATTGATTACTTCAACCGCACGAGCGCCAAACCATTCTTATGGAAATTTCAAGGGTTCAAGGAGTCTGAATAGACTGGTTATTTATTTTTGTCCATTTGCCCTAGGTTCTTTCTGAATTATCAGGTTGGGAAGGTGTGATTGTTCTAATACAGCAAACTTAAACAGATGACTTATTTCAGTGGATTGAAAGAATTTATCGCCTCCTGGGACGATCGCTTTGTCGAAGAAAACCCCGGGGAGATATTTCGGGAAAGTCCCCTCGGCAATATCAACACCGAAGGGACTGCCGCTTGTGCGGATTCTCCGATTTTGTCTAAGTACCATCGCTACTTTAAAAAATCCATTGAACCGGGCGTCCGAGACTTAACAGTTGCCTTAATTATCAAATTTAATTGCATCACATATTCCAGTTGTCAAGGGCATTTTTCAACTTCAAAATCACAGATGCGGCCTCGATATGTGGGGATTCTTCCCCGGGATATTGCTGAGTATCATTACTTATTTGAGCCGTTGAAAAATATAGCAGATTTGACCAATGGGAGGTTACCCCAAAATCCCGTGCAAGTGGTCCTAACCCCCGATACCCTAGAATCGGAAAATTGCGTAATGCCTTGTTTTAATCTGTTTTTCATCTCCAAAATTCCCGATGAAATAACCTATTTTCAAGAATTGGAAGCGGTGTATCAAACCTTTTTAAAATTGCTATAGCAATCCTAAATGATTTATGCCCTCTCCTGCTCCCCTCTCCCCCTTTGGGCCGCCGACGAGAAAGGGGTGAGGGCATTCCACAACTGATAAAGGATCGGATATAGTTGATGGCGTATAATACTAAACTGATGAATTTGAGATGATATCCATGACAGAAATTCCTCGGGAATTGAATGATGATGAACTTAAAGAGTGGCAGGTGCGACTCAATGAAGCCAACCGCAACAATATTTTTTGCCACTGTCGTCACTGTGGGGAAGAATGGGTTGATTCCTTTACGGATATACCTTGTAAATCCTGTGGCAGTCGCAATGTAGAGTATATTGCCTGTTGGCAGTTTCCCGATGGCTGATTGAAGGCAATACCCGGTTATTTTAAGGATTTATGCGGCTAAAGGGTTGATAAAATATGCCCTGGGGTAGAAGTTGATAACCTTGAAATCAGTTAGGCTTTGTAAAAGCACAGAAAGTTGATTTATGGGTTGATAACGTTAAAACCCAATTTTAAACCTGTCAGAGATTGATTTGTCATCAAAAAAATCTCCTAAGCTTTGCTGATTTGAAGGGATAATTATGACTAAAAATAAACAAGAAAAACTGAAAAAGATGGCCCGAGAAGAGGGCAGTGTAGAAGATTTGCCTCAAGCTGAGACTGAATCTTGGGGAACCGGAATAGCGAATCGCCCTGGAGCTAATATTGGAGGTCGAAAGATGGAAAATAAGATGAAGCAATACACCCATACCAGCCCTGAATTAACAGGTGGGGATGTGGATGCGGCATGGTCCGAAGCTCAGAGTGTTGGGGATGAAGCAGTTGGGGGAACGGCACCGACTCCAGACCAAAATATTGTGGATCAAATCGGTGCAGCAGCCGGTGTGGAACAGGACGATCGCCAAGAGTTAGGAGTTCGCGATGAGTTGTCAGAACGAGATGAGGAACGCTGGGAATTAGACCCCGAATCCTCACCCGAGTATGAAGTCCGGCGCGATAGTGTGGTGGGCGATCGCCTCGGTCAACTGTAGGAATTGAGCAAAATTTTACGTCAAGGAGCGATCGCCCGATCGCTTCTTTTTGATGGCATTGCAGTCAGAAACCCGGTTTCTTGTCCCTTTGCATCGGAAGTCAGAATCCAGAATCATCGCAAGTCCCTAACCCCGAGCAAATTTCCCTCTCCAGTCGGATTGGCATTTCTGCTCATTTTTTTTAGACTCTAACCACTTGGTGTGATTCTATCAACAGATTAAATTTTTCTAAATCTGCTATGACCCAGAGTAAACTGACGATCGCCTTGACCCTCAGAAAGCCTCTATTTTCCGAATACCTTTCTGAGAATTCCCTCGTCCTTCCCAATGGGAAACGCTCTAAACCGGCGATTCGCAACAGCTTACAAGCTTCTACCCTCGATGGTGTGTTTGCCACGTTTTTCTCCTGCGCGACTGGGGGGGTCTTGCTGAGTAATTTTTTGCTGGATCTCGGCGCAAGTAACGTGGAAATCGGGTTCCTGGCAGCTATCCCGATGCTGATGAATTTTCTGCAACCTGTGGGGGCCTATTTGGGCGATCGCACCACGAGTCGTCACTGGTACACCCTCTCCATTTTCAGCATCTCCCGCCTGCTGTGGCTGTTTTTACTCCTGGGAATTGGCTGGTTTCTCATGGATCCCCGACAAGCCCATCATCTGGTTCTGGGAACCCTGGCGATCGTCGCCCTCACCCATCTTTTAGGGGCTTTTGGGAGTCCCTCCTGGGTGAGTTGGATGGCGGCATTAGTCCCCGATCGCCTCCGTGGGCGTTACTTTGGGATTCGCAACAGTGCAGCGAATCTCACCAGTTTGCTGGCAATGCCAATTTTGGGGGTGATGGTGTCTCAATGGGATGGAGGCACCATTGAAGGCTATGGAATTATCTTGTGTGTGGCGATCGCCGCTGGCATCATTAGCTTATGCTTCCAGTTTTTGATGGCAGATGTTAATCCCCAAATTTGGGGCAGAGATCGCCCGACGGTCCTCAACTATGAAACCACTCCCTCCTCATCGGCGATCGCCCTGCCGAGTTTCTTAAAAGATAAAAATTTCCGGATATTTCTGCTGTATTTTGGCTGCTGGATGTTTGCCGTCAACCTCAGCGCCCCCTTTTTCAACCTCTATTTACTCAAAGATTTAGAACTCGATGTGAGTTGGGTCACCCTTTACAACAGCCTCGCTGCCGGTGCCAACTTGCTGATGCTGCCGATTTGGGGCAAATTAGCCGATCGCCTGGGAAATCGTCCCCTCTTATTCTTCGTCGGTATCCTCGTCGCCATCACCCCGGTGCTCTGGCTGGCAACGAGAACCCAAGGGATACTGTTGTGGGTGGGATTGCCTCTGTTGCACCTAATTAGTGGCGCAACTTGGGCGGCAGTGGATCTGTGCGGCAGTAATATCCAAATGGAAATAGCCCCAGCGAAACAGCCGTCGAGTTATTTTGCGATCGCCGCTGCCGTCAGTGGTTTAGCCGGTGCGATCGGCACCACCCTGGGCGGATTTATCGCCACCCAATCTGCCTTTGGCGGATTCGTGGGCTTATTTGCCTTCTCTGCGATCTTGCGACTGTTGGCCCTGATTCCCTTGCTGTTCCTCCAAGAACCCCGTAGCCAAAGCCTCCGCCAGATACTTGACAACCTTGCAAATTTTTGGTTTAAGCCTCGGTTAAATTCTCATCCATAAAGGGCATAATAAAAAAGTATCGGCTATTACATTCAGGACGGCCCAGCTTTACCCGAGAGCAAGATTCATGTTAAGAATTTATCGGCTTCTGTGCCAGTGGGCGATCGTCCTCCTCCTGGTTCTGAACATCACCGCCTGCGCCAGTTCCCCTGGTGAAGATGTCACCACTCTCACCCTCAGTGGGTGGCAAAGTAGTCCCGTGGAAAAACAGCTTCTCGAACAGCTACTCCGGGATTTTGAAGCCACCCACCCCCAAATTAAAGTCCGGTATGAAGTCATCACGGATCAGTATTCTGATGTCATCAAAACCCGATTAATTGGGGATGCGGCTCCAGATATCTTTTATTTAGATACCCTAGAAGCGCCATTACTGATGCATCGCGGGGTATTAGAACCCCTTGATCGCTATATTACCCCAGAATTTGACCTCAGAGATTTTCAACCGGCGATGCTAAATGCCTTCAAATATAAGGGCAAACTCTACGGTTTACCCAAAGATTTCTCGACCCTAGCGCTCTATTACAATACCGAATATTTCCAAGAAGTGGGGTTAAGTGAACCGCCAAAAACTTGGGCGCAATTACAGGAGTATTCTGAACAATTAACCATCAGACGCAGCCGCGATCGGCGCATCCAACGCTATGGCTATGGCATGGTTCCTGAATTAACCCGTCAAGCCTTTGTGATTCGTGCTTTTGGCGGGCAATTTGTCGATCGCAAAGGCTTTGCGGCATTTGCTCAACCCAAAGCCTTAAAAGGACTCGCCCCGGTTATCGAACAATATCAACAAGCGCGCACCGCAGGCATTCCCTCCGATACCGGCGCAAGTAACGTCAGCGAAATGTTTGGACAGGGAAAAGCAGCGATGGTTCTCGATGGCAATTGGGCCATTCCTTACCTGCAAGAAACCTTTCCTCGGATTTCTTTTGCGATCGCCCCCGTCCCGACAATTAACGGCAAAAAAGGTACAATGGCCTTTACCGTTGCCTACGTCATGAATAAACAATCCACCCACAAAGAAGAAGCCTGGGAATTGATTTCTTATCTAACCGGAAAAGAAGGCATGAAAGCCTGGGCGACTGGGGGATTAGTTTTACCCACCCGCAAATCAGTTCTAGCCGAACTGGGATATCCAAATAATCCCCTTTATGCGCCCTTTGTCGCCGGTGCAAACTATGCCACCCTCTGGCAAGCGGGAGAAAATCTGTCCCTAATTAACCAAAATTTTAACAATCAGTTTCTCAGTGCTTTATTAGGGGAACAATCTTTATCAGAGGCGATGAAAAAAGCCCAAGCGACTGCCAACCAGGAAATTAAAGCGAGTTTGTATTAATATTAAATCCGGGACTTTTCGGCCAAAACTAACAAAGCCAGCCTGCGCGGCGTCAGAGATAAAAACCAGAGAATGAAGGAGTGGGAGCATCTTGCTCCCTACTGCTATAAGAGAGGCTATATGACCCGTAAATCACTTATTTCTATGCCAGCGTCTTCCTTGAATCCAGAGGTTTCTCGGTCTAGAAACCCTCGAAATTTTCGTTTTTCTCCTTCCCTATCCGGTTATCTGTTTATCACCCCAGCTTTAATTATTTTAGGGGTGTTTTTGGGATTGCCGATTTTGTACGCAATTTTCCTCTCTTTTCACAAAGTTGAAATTTTAGGGGAAATGAGTTATCGGTTCGTCCACCTGCGGAATTTTACCCGATTGGTGGATGATGAACGGGTTTGGATTGCCTTGAAAAATACCGCTGAATATGTGGCAATCGTTGTTCCCATCCAGACGTTTATTGCCTTGATGTTAGCTTTAGTTCTTAATGCCCAAATTCGCGGAAAAAGCTTGTTTCGGGTGATATTTTTCTTACCAACTATTACCTCATCTGCGGTGTTAACCCTGATTTTTATGTGGATTTACAATGCAGATGGGCTACTCAATCATTTTTTAGAGGGGTTCGGTTTACCGACTTACAACTGGTTGGGAGACCCAAATATTGCGCTGAAATCGATTATGATTATGAATATTTGGGCCAGCGCTCCCTTTTTTATGGTGATTTATTTGGCAGCGTTGCAGGATATTCCGGAGTCTCTCTATGAAGCGGCCAAAATTGATGGGGCGAATGGCTGCGATCGCTTCATGAATATTACGTTACCCTTACTCAAACCTGTGACCTTTTTTATCATTGTCATGGGCATTATTGGCACTTTTCAACTCTTTGACCAATCCTATATTTTCTCTGGAGGGTCCGGCGGTCCCAATAATTCTACTTTGACGGTGGTTTTGTTGATTTATCAGTATGCTTTTAAGAGTTTAGAGATGGGATATGCGGCTGCCTTAGCCCTCTTATTAGCAACGGCGATCGTCTTAGCTACCCTGGTACAACGGTATCTTTTTAAAGAAGATATCCCTCAGTAATCCTCATCACAGGAGACTCACAGATAATGAAGCGAATTTCTGGATTAAAAGCGCTGCTGTACGGATTCTTAATTCTGTACGCGATCGTCACCTTTATTCCCTTTGCCTGGGCGATGTCGGCATCCTTTAAACCTTTAGCAGAAATTGTGGAAGGCGGGATGAATTTTATTCCCCAGAATTTCACTCTGGAAAACTATCAAGCTATCTTTACCCGAGAACGCTTATTTGGACGATGGTTGTTCAATAGTGCCTTTATAGCAGTTTGCGTTACAGGGTTTAATATTGTCTTTAATTCGATGGCTGGTTATGCCCTAGCCCGGATTCCCTTTCGGGGAAATCGGATTGTGTTTGGGATGATTTTAGCAGTGTTAATGATTCCGGGACAAATTACTTTGATACCCACGTTTTTAATTTTAAAATCTTTGGGATGGTTGAATACTTACCAAGGGTTAATTGTCCCAAGTATGGTGAATGCCACGTTTATTTTTATGATGCGTCAGTTCTTTGTGAATTTCCCGAAGGAACTGGAGGAAGCGGCGGCATTGGATGGATTGAATCGATGGCAAACCTTTTGGAAGGTGGTGATGCCGTTAGCAAAACCGGCTCTAGCTGCTCAAGCTATTTTTATTTTTATGGGAAGCTGGAATAATTTTTTCATGCCGTTAATTGTGGTATCGAGTCAGGATATGTTTACGTTACCTTTGGGGTTAAATACATTCAAGGGTCAATATATCAGTTATTGGAACTATATCATGGCCGCTTCGATGGTATTTACGTTACCCGCCTTAGCGATTTATGCGTTTTTTAATCGCTATTTTGTGCAAGGGGTAACGTTTACGGGGAATAAGGGATGAGGTTGGGGATGACAAGAGTAGGAGTTAGCGTTATCGGGTGCATCCGATGTTTGGACAGTCTGCCCTCATCCCCCGGAGCCCCATTCTCCCAAAAAGGGCGAAGCCTGTCCTGAGCCCTGAGCCCTGAGCCGGTCGAAGGGTCGAAGGGGGGAGCCAGATTCAAAGTCCTTCTCCCACTTTGGGAGAGGGATTTAGGGTGAGGGCGGCTTTCATTGGGATGCGATCGCGTTATCTCTGTTGTAAGGGCAATTCATGAATTTCTTCTACGGATGGGGGGATATTCTGGAAGTTGCTTTAATTTTGCTTAAATAACGACTAAAGTCGTTACTACGAACATTGGGAGAGATGGATTGTTGGAAGTTAAACTCAGTTTTTTGGGGGAGAAATGGGGATGATGATGGCAAATTCTGTTTCTTGACCCGGTTCGGAATGAACTTCTAATTTTCCTCCGTGTTTATCTACGACAATTTGATAGGAAATGGTTAAACCGAGTCCTTTTCCAGCCCCGACATCTTTGGTTGTGAAAAAGGGGTTAAAAATATTCGGGACTGTCTCTTTGGGAATGCCAACACCATTATCGAAGATGCGAATTATTGCATGGGAAGAGGTGCGGGTTTCGGTACAAATGCGAATCCGAGGGTGTGGCGGATTGGAGTCCGGTTGATTGATTGGGGAATCTGGTAGCTGGGTGCGTTTTTTTACGGCATCGATCGCATTGTTCAGGAGATGAAAAAATACTTGATTGATATCACTGGGATAGCATTCCACCCGAGGTAATTCTCCATAGTTAATCTGAGTCTCAATCCCTTCTAAACGACCTTTTAAAATAGAGAGGGTACTATCCAACCCTTCATGCAGATCCACATCTTTAAGCTCGGCTTCATCCAAATGAGAAAAGGTTCGCAAGGATTCGACGATTTGTCGAATTCGCTCGGCTCCTCGTTTCATGGATTCTACTAGGGGAGGAAAATCGGCGATTAAAAATTCTAAATCTAATTTTTCCGCTGCTTCTGTCATCTCCGGCAGGGGATTAGGATAGTGTTTTTGAAAGAGTTGAACAAAGTCTAGCAATTCTCTAATATATGTTGCAGCATGATTCAAATTGCCATCAATAAAGGTAACCGGATTGTTGATTTCATGAGCAATTCCTGCCACCATTTGACCGATGGAGGACATTTTTTCGCTTTGAATTAACTGAGCCTGGGTTTGTTGTAAATCCCGTAATGTTTGGCTGAGTTGTTGATTGGATTGGCTCAATTGTTGCTGGGAATTATAGAGTCGCAATCCTGCCCTGACTCGGGCTAAGAGTTCCGCTGGATTGACGGGTTTGGAGAGAAAATCATCCGCCCCGGCATCGAGTCCTTGAATGCGGTCATCTAAATCGACTTTTGAGGTGAGTAAAATAAAAAAGGTTTGGGCTAATTCTGGATTGGATTTGACAATGCGACAGACTTCTACGCCATCGAAATAAGGCATCACCCAATCGCAAATAATTAAGGCTGGATGAAGTTCGAGGGCGAGTTTTATCCCTTCTTCCCCATCTTTGGCAACGGTGACTTCATGACCTTCTAATTTTAAGTCTCGTTTGAGGAGTAAGCGGGTGGCGGAATCATCATCTATGACCAGAATTTTATCCATAGGATTTAGCGGAATTTATTATAATTTTTAGGTTGTCTATTTTTCATTTTATCATGATTTAAACTTCGAGACAATCCAAGTTAAAAATGGAGCAGAAGTGGGCGAGCATCACGATTAATGGCGGGGTTTAAGGCTGATAATTCCGCCCTTTTGCCTCGACCTATTCGAGAAGTTGATCCTTCAGGTTGGAGGGGGTTTTGGACATGGGGAACCGGGGTAAGAGGACGGTTAAGGTTGTGCCGCTTGGCTGTTCTTCCCTGCTAACTTCACTCTGTACGGAGATTTCTCCGCCATGAATTTCTACACATTTTTTGACAATCGCTAGTCCCATGCCGGTGCCGGAAATTGTGCCGACGTTCCGGCACCGGTGGAATGCTTCAAACAGATGGGGAAGGTCTTCTGGGGGAATGCCAATTCCACAATCTTTCACGTGAAAAATGGCTAGGTTTTGGCAATCATCGCACAGTTCCAGTTGAACGGGCATCCCTGGTGGAGAATATTTAAGGGCATTTGAAAGCAAATTAGTCAGGATATGCCGCAGTAATTTTTCATCTATGCAGGCGGATAAGCTGGGTTGGGAAAGGATTAACTTAATCCCATGTAAGCCGTTATCAATCAACTGCATATCCTCGACTAATTGGTGACAAAACTGAACCAAGTCTAAGGGATAGCGGTTGCATTGCAGGTTTCCTGATTCGGCATGACCGATTAACAGGACATCATCAATCATTTGGGTCATACTGACGGAAACACTTTGAATCCGTTGGATGGCTTGCAGCTTTTTATCACCTTTGGAGTCGGGAAAGTCTTCTTGGTAATATTCTAGCAAGTCAGCGGAGGAGAGAATGGTGGTGAGGGGAGTGCGAAATTCATGAGAGACCATTGATACGAAGTGAGTTTTGAGATGATTGAGTTCTTTTTCTTTCGCCAGCGCTTTTAGGGTCTCTTCTTCGGCTTGCTTGCGTTCTGTGATATCGCGCCCGACGGCTTGAAACTCAACCAGTTCATCCCCAGAAAAGACGGCCCGTTCGGTCCATTGATGCCATCGCACTTCTCCATTGAGCAACACTGCCTCTTCTTCCCGATTGATGACAGGACAGTTGACAAAATCGCGCTCGAAGTCGGGGCGAAAGGGAACCACCGAGCTGTCCATCAGTTCCTCTCGGGTCATGGTAAAATACCGACAGTAGGCATCATTGACGAAGGTTACAGTGCCGTCGGGGGCAAAGCGACAGATAAATTCAGTTTGGTCTTCTATAATCGCCCGATAGCGGGCTTCACTGGCTCTGAGGGCGACTAAGGCAGCGGACCGATCGCGATGTAGGCAAATCGCTGCTGCTGCCGCGCGCAAAATCGGCAGCAGAGAATCCAGATCGGCGATCGCACAATTCTCAAAGCCGATAAATCCGACTAATTCATCCTTGAGGGTGAGGGGTAACATCAATAAAGAATCCAGATGCGCTTGCTCCAATATTTCCCGTTCCGCTTCGGGAAAATCGCTCACTTTACCTGCCACAATTTCATCATTGTTAAACATTTCCATCCAGCGCGAGGGTAAGGGGTTAGGGGGCATTAAACCCTCGGCTTCTGGGGACTTCTGTTGACTAGAGTCGCCCGTTCGGTCCTCTGCAAACCACTCACATAACACCAACGGTTCGATTCCCGCCTGATCCTGATAGAGTTCGCTCATATAAGCGCGACTGGCTTGGGCCGCTTGTCCGAGGGGGGCGAGTAACTGAATATAGGAGGAATTGGCTTCTTCAGGGGTGGAATCTACAGCACTTAATAACTGTTTTTGAACTTCCACCAAGGCCGATAACTGTTGATTGGCTTGACTTAATTGCTGGGCTAATTGGCTCAGTCGCAATCCCGCACGAACTCGGGCCAGTAATTCATCGATTTCTATCGGTTTGGAGAGAAATTCATCAGCGCCAGAATCGAGCCCTTGAATCCGATCATCCACTTGTCCGCGCACGGTGAGGAGGATAAAAAAGGTGGTGGCTAAGATGGGGTGGGCTTTGATGCGGCGACAGACTTCCACACCATCCACGAGGGGCATCATCCAGTCGCAGACGATTAAATCCGGACGCAGTTCTTCGGCGAGTCGCAATCCTTCGGCTCCGTTTTTAGCAAGGGTTACATCATATCCCTGCATTTGGAGGTTCCATTTCAGGAGTAAGCGAGTTACCCCATCATCATCTATAACGAGTATTTTTGACATGATTAGGTACCGGGGGACTTGGACAATGGACAATTAACAAATGACAATTAACAAATGACAATTAACAAATGACAATTAACAAATGACAATTAACAAATGACAA
>NZ_JAFLQW010000233.1 GCF_017313335.1 Phormidium pseudopriestleyi FRX01
ACGGCGGGGGCAGTTTCTGGGGATACGATTAAGAGATATGTTACTCATCAAAAAACTAAGTAATTGGTTAGCTACGTACCTACGCTAACCCCCTTATATCCCACGGCTAAAGCACGTGGGTTTTACGGCGTTTTCTATAAGAGATAAGAGGGCGCAAGCATTGCGCCCCTACATGAAACCCCGATTTATAGTCTCAGTGCGTAAGTCCTAACATCAGGATGGGGGCAAACCCTCGCGCCACTCTCAATTCTGACTGATTGACAGCTTTATGACATTTAGTCGATTTTCCAACCTTCCTCGGGTAATAGACGGCAACCTTTCAATCCCAAAGCGGGATTTTTTCGATAGTCTTCTTCTGGAATCCAAACCTGGACGGTTAAATCAGATTCTACCGAGTAGATGTATTCTGCATTGGGGTCGTAACTCATGCTGACTTTGAGGTTAGAGAAATCATCTTCACAGATTTCAAAGCCAAAACGAACTACAATCTGGGCTACTAAGCACTCCGGTGTATCGTGGTATTCTCCAGCCGCCTCTCGTTCTTGGCAAAATTTACCCAGAAAGGGTTTGAGGATGCGTCGAACTTTGTCCGGAGCTCCATTTCTACTGGCATAGATAATTGCCGGATTTCCTTCTACAACGATTTGACAGGGTATAGACATGGGTGTGATTCCTACTCATTCGGAAACGGTGCCAATACTGGCGGTACCGTTATCAACATAATATTTTGGCCTAAAGCCACCCGTGCCGTTCATTTAAACTGAGGAAATTTTTACCGAGTCGTAAAAGACGACCCTCGATATAGCCGTTTTAACATCGATATCTATTCGTGAGTGGAGGATGATTGGGCGTGAATGCAGCAGAACAGGTTAAAAATTTTGAACTCGCCAGCAAGATTGCGGCAGTCGTTAATCTTTTTAAGTTACAGTTTCCTGACGCACGGGCGGATTTGAAACCCTGGATGAATGACCCGAATACCCAGGAACTGGTGGATCCGGATTCCATTGATATTGGATTTCACTTTCCCGGTTGGAGTCGCTCATTACAGAGTCGGAGTATTTTAGTCCAAATTCGGTTTCATGAGGACCCCTTGGATGGCGATCGCCGGGCGATCGGAGTGGAATCCGCAGGTTACAACCATCAAGGACAACAATGGCGATTTTCAACGGTGGAAAACTGGCGCTTTGTTGGGGCAACGGAGCCAGTTGTTGAGGTACAGGAAAAGCTGAAAACCTTTTGCCAGCAAACTTTTGAGTTGTTTAATGGGTAGTTTGGGAGGATGGGAGATAGAGCAGTACAACCCTCGGATCATGGCTCTGCCGTGAGCCGGACTATGAGCGGCTCTGCCGCCTGCCTGGTTGAGGGACTGGAGGCAGAGCCTCCTTCAGGGGCGTGACTCGCTTCAGCCAAGTCACGAGGAGAAGGGAATCCGCACGCAGGTTTTTTAGTCGGTTTTAACCGACTTGAGTTCTTAGGCGGGGGTTTAAACCCCTGCCGACACTTCTTCTTCCTCCGCTTCCAGTTCGCGATCGCCTCCATTATTGTAGTGCCTGCCATAGTCCCAAGCGCTGTTTTGTCCTTGAACACCGTTGGCAATAATTCCCAGGACTTTGGTATTGCCAGTTTGCAGTTCGGCGATCGCTTGTTGGATGGCGGGTTTTTCGGTTTGACCCATGCTGACAACTAACCCAATTCCATCGGTATAGGCGGCTAAAACTCGACCATCTACGACTCCCAGCAGGGGAGGGGTGTCATAAATCACCAGGTCAAATAAAGCGTGCCATTGCTGCATCAGGTTGTGCATTTTTTCAGAAGACAACAACCGGATGGGGTCTGGAGGTGTGACACCGGCGGTGAGGATGAAGAGATTGGGTTCAACGGGCGATCGCTGAATGGCCTCATTCATATCCATTTCTGTCGCAATCAGATGGGTTAACCCTTGGCGGTTGGGTAATCCCAAGCGTTTGTGGACTTGGGGCCAGCGGAGGTCGGCATCCACCAGTAAAACCCGCTGTCCCATTGAGGCAGCAGCTTCGGCCAGATTCACCGCCACCGTTGATTTACCTTCTGCCGGAATTGCGGAGGCGATCGCCACGGAGCGCAGGGGTTTATCCGGAGTCAGGAAACGGATATTGGCATTCAATGCGCGGAATGCTTCTAAAAAGCCAAAATCGCGGACATCTTGGAAGGCAGCACTGCCACGAGCATCCGCACTAGGGAGGACAACCGAGCGATCGCTCGCCGGAATCAGCCCTAAAATCGGCAAGCGAGTAGCATCTTTTAAATCTTCCGGGGAATGGAACACATTATCCAAACGCTCGGCTAATAATGCCGCCCCAAATCCCAACATTAAGCCCAACATCGCCCCTAAAGCCAGGTTCCGAGGCAGACTTGGCGAAACCGGAACCGGATTTCCATTTTCATCCCGAGGAATCGTCGCTGCGGAAATCACTTCCCAAGGCACCTCTCTTTGCGCTGCATCGACCCGCAATCCTTCTCTGCGAGCTAATAATTCCGTCAGAGTCGTGTTCGCAATTTGGAGTTCTCGCTGCAAATCCGTGTACTGGCGCAGAATAATCGGAAATTGTTCGCGGTATTCGCTTAACATTTTCGCCGCTTCCCCAAGCACTTGATTTCGGACTTGGAGGACTTGAATTTGGCTGACCGCTTTCACCATTTCCGCAATTAAACCTGTGCGAATTGAGTTCTGAAAGGGAGCTTGGGGGTTGCCCACCACTGGGCCGGGTAGCTGACCTCCTAACACTTCTGAAGCTTCCTGTCCTAATAGCAATTCGATAGTTCGTCGCTCTTCTAAGAGGACTTGAACTTGGGGTGAGCTTGGGGTAAACCGAGTTGACTCAGCAGCAATTGTATTTTCGAGTTCTTTGAGGCGATTGAGTCGAGCTTGATAGGTGGGAGCTTCACTTAAAACCGAAGCGGCGATCGCTGTCCCCGGTTCGAGTCCAATTTGTCGGCGCAACGTTTCATAGAGTTGTTGCTGCTGAACCAGTTGAGCTTGTGCCTCTAAAAGCTGGTCATCTAGTTTAGTCAGTTGTTGAGCCAGTTGTTGCCCTTGTAACTCGGGTTCAATCAGGTTGTACTCCTGCCGAAATTTCTGGAGTTGTTCTTGCAGAGCATCCACCCGCTGCCGCAACTGCGGGAGTTGGTCTTCAATAAATTGAATCCCCTGACTAATATTGCTCTTGCGGTCTTCTAAGCTGTATCGCAGGTAAGAATTTTGGAGCGTTTCCAAGACAAATTGAATTTTCTCCGGTTCCGCATCTCGGTAGCGGACTTCGAGAATTTTAGTAGTCTTATTGAAGCGATCGAGC
>NZ_JAFLQW010000665.1 GCF_017313335.1 Phormidium pseudopriestleyi FRX01
GGCTGCGAGGCTCTCTACGAGTTTTGGTTGTTTCAGCGATTTTGACTGAGCCTCGCAGAAACGACAAAATCGGAAGGGACTCAATTGCTGACAAACTGGAGCCAATGAACAGACTCCACCAATTAAACAATCACGGAACTGGGATATTCGGTAATCACTGGACCCACTCCCCAGGTTTCAACTCGGGCGGAGGTATGCCGGGAAAGCGGATAAAACCGGATGCTGTCTTCCTCTAAGTTAAGCCGATCGCCTAGTCGTTTCTTGAGTTCATCAAACTTAGCCCGACTCAGCACACATTCAAAAGTAGAATACTGCACCCATTTTCCGTAGCCTTCTAGCAAATCATGGACTTTCTTCCGGCGTTTGTTGTCAGGAATATCGTAAACTACCACATAAAATAGCATCAGCAATTATATGTAAATCCAGGATGAGCGGGTGGAAATATTAAACTCATCATTTCCTTGTTGGCTCTATTCCCATTGTAGGATAAAAAGCAACCAAAATTTATAATTTTAGCCAAAGTTTAGCGAATCTGATAGGGGGAATATCCATTGACAGGCTCATAGACAAATTGCTTGTATTCCTTGACTTGCTGATGGAGCAAATCCCATTTGGGTTGAGGTTCCCCAAAATCATCGGTGATGGTTTCTTCCATGCGTTGCAGGAAGGCTTTCAAAAACTTAGGCCGTCCAGACTCATTCAGGTAACAACCGCCATTTTTATGAACAAAATCCTCTCCTATATCCATAATATTTCGATTCACCAGATATAAAACTAATGAATCAATCATCGGGGCGCGAAATTCTTCAATTAAATCTGAAGCTAAGGCGGCATGACGATAACTGCCCTCATGTAAACAACCGGAATAGGGGTCAAGTCCTTGGAGTTCAATCAGGGTCAACAGATGATTCCACAGCACTTGATAACCAAAGGACAACATGGCATTCACCGCATTCCCCGGAGGGCGTCGGGACCGACCAGCAAACACAAAATCTCGGGAGGTGAGACAGTCTCCAAAGGCAGAGAAATATTGAGCAGCCCCGGCCCCTTCATACCCCATTAATTGGTCAATTCGTTCGGCTTCTGCGGCTTTGGTCATCAAATACTCCAAACTCTGAATCGCAAAAGCAATCACGTCAGAAGTTTGACGCCGTTGTTGGCGCATCAAAATTACCCGAGAGTTTTTCAGTTTAGCTTGGACGATGCACCGCGCCACAATTAAGCGGTCTATCAAGCTCAATTCTTGCTGATATCGAGATAATTGTCTGTATCCCCGTTCAATGGGCAGAATCCGACCATAACAGTAACCCATCCGAGATAAATAAGCAATCGGAATATTACGCCACAGGCAACTTCTAATTGCTTGGGTGGTAATTTGAGATTTCCCAAACACTAGAATCATCTCTAGCAGGGGCAATTGAATTTCGTTTAGAATGGTGTCGCGCCGTTTAACAAGTAAGAGTTCGCCTTCTAAACAGACGTAGCAACCTTGTTGGGAAACATACAAAGTCTGCATAAATAATTGGCAAAATTTTAAAAGAGTTTGCCTCCGGGGAAAAAGCCGGTGAAAGCAAGTCAAGAATTTTTGCAAATATATTCTTGATGACAAAATCTTATCTGTAGGGGCGATTGAACTGGATGCCCCTACAGATATACAACAAATATTAGGAACGCCGGTCTAGTTCGTCATAATTGCGGTTAGGAATCACCGAAGCGGCTTTTTGAGCTTGAGCATTCCGCAATAGTTCGGCTTCAGCGGGACTCAAAAAATGTACGACTCCATCGACGAAGGCTGAAGTAACTAATGTTGCCAGCACAACCATTGTCGTATTAGTAATCACCGCTACTAATCCCAAAGGAGCAATTAGCAAGATGACTAAGGTAATGATGCCATTGAGAAAGGCGACAGCAATATGACGGATGAGAATTCCACGCATGGATAGATACATGATTGTTGCTCCGGATTGATGAAAAATAATGACGAATTTGGATTGTCTCCCTACTGTTTTAGGGAACTGTGATATGAGATTTGGAGTGAACAAAATAGAGCCGATCGCCCCGGTGGAGGAGGCGCACGAGGCCCAATAAAAGAGCGAGGTTTCATAAAAGGCTAGGTGGATGGCACTTCAGACCGCAGGATTTCCAGCCCCCAGGCATACAACGACTGCAACAGGGTTTCTTGGGGAATTTGCCAGTGGCGAGGGCAGATTTTCCGCAGGACCTCTAATATCAACGCCATCAAGGGTTCGAGACTATCAGAAATGATTACGGGAAATCCATTGTTTGACCAGAGCGATCGCATCTCTCGTAAGGTCACAGGATTCGCGTGATGAATCAGATCATTACGTTTCAATCGAATTCCATGTAGTAGCTTGTACCATTTATCGGACCTGTGAATTTTTTTGAGCTTGCACCAGCCCTCAATTAAGTCAGAAAATTTCGGATCATACGATTTCCAAGATTTAAAATCCGGGGGTCGGCTAATAATATTGTTATCTAGCCAATTTTCTTGTTGACTACGAAGATAAAGCAATCGCTCTACAGTTTGAGAAAACTGCATAAAGGCAGTGGTATAATTTTGTCGCTCTAACTGCAACTGAATTAAAAATACCGTTTCCCAGGTTTGCAACCCTGGATTACTTCGCAATTTCAGCAGCCGCTCTTGCCATTGTTCCACCTGTTCAGATCCTGCTAGTTCATCCACTGAGGGCGATCGCAACCAATTATTCTCCAGTTGTTTGTTCTCGGCAAACCGAACAATTTCCCAATTGGTAGAAAGCGCTAGATATCCAGCAAGCTGATATAACGACTTATGGCGACTTTGATGAGCCGACAGCCAGACTTGAGCTTCCTGAAAATCACCCCGTTTCCAGGCTGAAATTACGCGAGATCGTTCTAAAGGCCAAAAATACTCACTCAACGGCATCAACTTATAGTCTTGGGAAAGACCTGCTGAGAACATCCCGTTTTCACAAAGTTGGTAGAGATTCGCCGGTTCAATCGGCGAAGCGTTAATTACCTGAAACTCTCGCACTAAGGCGGCTGCACAGATTTCCAGACTTTCTGCGATCGCTGGAACTGACCCTTTATTTTCAATCAGCAACACAAAGTCATTCATTGCCGAGTTTTTCCGCACCTCTAGGGCGAATGGCAGTATAAAATTCTCAAACTCCTCTCGAATGCTATCGCGATTATTTGCATTTACTGTCAACTCTAAAACATCCACCTTGACTTGGGGCCAGGTTGTTTCAATCTTGCCTTTCATCAACTGCGCCAACCAACAAGTATCCAGCCGTCGGTAATTCCAAGGCACCGTTTCAGGCTGATTCGTCGCCCAGAGGATGATGTGATGCAGCCCTTTAGCCACACTATCGGCAATAATTTTATGGTCTAGTAACAGTTCAACAGAACTAAAATCACCTCCCAACCAGTCTTGGCAATGTGCATGGTATCGCGACCCCAAATCTCGAACACTCCACAGCATATTGGGTTTGCCCGGTTCATGAGTACCCCGTTCAACGCCCAATTCCTTATACAACTGATTAATATGGCCAGGGTGCTCGCCATCGGCCCCAAAACAGCGAACCACTCCATCCTTGCTCCGCCACCCGACCTGACGAGTTCCTACAGTGATAATCAGTGTATCAATGCGATCGATTTGAAATGTAGAAGAATTGGCCATGATTTTTGAGGTTGAAAAACTAAACGAGTGAGGGTGACCTTTAAATTTTGGAAATCCCATAAAACAGAGGAGTGCAATTAATGCACCCCTCTGTCGAAAAGTAGCTAACGGCGGCGTTGAGGGGAAGAGGATTGGGCTACATTTTGACTTCCGAACACCAAAACCGCACCTTCTTTCTGTAAAGCCCGAGCAAATTTCTGGCGATCGCTCTGATTTGCCCCAAAAATAGTCACGACTTGATAGGCTGAACCCTCACGAGGAAAAATCGATTTAATCCAGACAAAAGAAGGCGTTCCCAGCTTGCCGCCGACTTGAGGATTTCCAAGTCGATCCTGATTCTGCCCTTTATAGTCAGTGCTACTATACAGCAAATCAAGAGCGTTACCGCGTACCTGGGTGGTTACGCCTTGTGTAGACCAATTCTTTACCTGGTCCGGATGAATTTGCTCAGGAGTCTTTAGTAGCCAGACTTGAACATTGCGGTCCAACACATCTTGTTGGCGACTCACGGGGGTTCCCGGACCCGATATCTGAGAAGTTAGGGGAGATTCTACCGCATTGAATGCCGTTTTTAACCCCTCAAAAAATTGCTGCCATTTCTGAGGAGTGGGTTCTAAAGGAAATCCTGGCCCATTCACTTCCCAGTAACAGCCTCGGAGCATTTTATTCAAGTAATGTAGCGGACGACGAGAACCACGACCCACTCCGCCTAAATGAGAGGCTAAAATCAGTAACTGTTCCAAAAGTTTTAAATATTTCTGCTCCGTTGCTTCCAGACAAATACTCCCGGAATATAGATCCGGATTTTCCTTAGAATTTGGCTTCAAATTGGGATTGAATAAAACACTGATGGACACTTGGCCTTGAATGCTCAAATCCCCGAATATTTTCTGCTCCAGGGTTTTACAATCCTGGGGATCATAGAAGGCTAAAGCCATTGCCCGGAACCAGTAGCGTAAAATTCCCCGGACTGCGGTAGGCCGAAATTCAGGAGTTCCTTGGTAGTGATTTCCTGGAGAGGGAGGATTGCTCCCATACATCCCCTGAGTCCAGAGTTCAAACGAGTAAGATTGGCTATGGGGGAACTGCGGAAGCTGTCCCAATGCCCGACCATAACCACTACTAACCCGGGAACCAATGCCGGTTTTTAGGGCATTTTCTAGCCAAGTTTTTACTTCTTGTACCTCCTGGGAGGTTCCCCAGGCGGTGGGACGTAACCCCATCAAAAATTCAGGTCTTTCTAGACTTAAAAGGGCGTGAGGTTCAGGTTTGTAAGTCACTTGGTTATTATTCCAATGCCACTGGGGAGTGGCGACATCAACACTCAGGCAAGGTTTAGTGGGGAAGGCATCCAAAAATTCAACTTTGGCGGCGATCGCCTGTTTCCCCTCCAACATCCCCAGCAGGTGCAGAATGCGATCGGCACCGCCATGTTTTCTCGCCCAAGCTCGGGCGGCCCCTTTTAAGCTAGAACTGGGAATATAAGGAACCCCAAAAATGGGATGAAATACGGGTAAGAGAGACTCGCGAAACCCCCGAGTTCCCCCAACTCTGACTCGCCAGTTAAAGGAAGCAACAATCGAAGTTCCATCGTTGCCAATCAGTTGTTTAGTCCGCTTGTTCAGGTTGTCATAAATTTTTTGACAGCCTCCTTCCTGTTTGACCGCTTCCACGAGCACAGGTTGTACCAGTTCCTCATTATTTCTATCCCTGCCAAATTCAGCAAAAATTAGCGCTTGCAACGGATTTCCTCCTTTTTTGAAAGCACCCATTTTAGGGGGAGGTGATTGATTTAAATTGCGGACATCTCCAACTTGAAATTCAATAATTTTACAGAATAGTTTCTGATTTTGGAGCTTTTTTTTCAGTTTTTCCACGGTACTTTTTGCAGTCTTAGCTTTATCTTCATCGGAGAAATAAAGGGTTAAAGTTTGAGACTTAAATTCGTATCCTGCAAATCCAGCCTCAACAAAAATTGTTCCTAACCTAGAGTTAGTTTTCTGTTCTTCTGCCAAAAATGCGGCCCAGATGTCGCGGGGTTCACTCGGTTGATTTTTGTTTCTACTCTGGTTCATCTATTTACTCTGAATAAAGTGCAAATTTTGAAAAATTAAAAAAGTCTTGCATCCTCCGCCAATCCTCAGAAATATGGGGGGGGGTGAGAGCATCTGGATCGTTAGACCTTCTTGTTTAAATGCCGAACCGTTTAGAGGGAAAGACTTCATTGAGAAGAAACCGGATTTCTCGATTCAAAAAATGGCAATATTAGCCAGAATTTTATCCAGAAACCCCGTTTCTCAACCTGACAGTACCCTCGGACTAGACTTCCTCTGCTTCTCCTAAAATAGTCACGGACCAAAATGACCACTCCCGCGCCAATTCCACCCCTAATCGATTTAACCCACTATAGGTAGAGAGGGGCATATTAATCAGAGTGGCGGGTTCATTCGGGGCGAAAGGAACTTTCGTTAAGCCCTGTAACGTTGTCAGGAACTCTTTATAAACCTGCCCTTTGTATTTCGTTTCATCAGAGCGCGCTTCGCTATATTTTTTGGCATCCCCTGCTAAACGATGCAAGCCCCAAGTTGAAATATAAGCAGGCAATCCTTGAACAATCGAACTAGCTTTTTTGTGATAGGAAGGATTGACATTTCTGACCACATTTTGTAATCCGCCATAGGCAGACCGGCTAAAATCTCGCGTGTCAAGTTTTAACATGGTGAGTTCTCCTTTTGATTCTGAAAAGTAGTCAAGATTGATGAGAGGGGTAGGTGTACCGAAGTGCACCTACCATTCAAGGCCGGTAGGGGTGAGTTAACGGGCTAGGTGAGATTATACGGCGTCAGTTTTATTTTCAGTCCAGCCGCGCCCCAATCCTTCTAACCCTCCAAACTGGATGCGATCGTTGAGAATATATTCCAAAGAATCGCGCACATTCTGAGTGAGTTCTTCCTGTTTGTTGGGTTTGGTTCCCCAAGGGAAAAACAGCACCGTTTCCGAGGGAATTGCTTCTTCAGACCGGAAAGAACCTCCATCAACGGTTTTTTCATCGGTTTTCAGGGCAACACGGACTTCTCGCTGCAAACCAATTTCAACTAAGGCGGCACAATCATCATTGGAAAGAATGACCAGTTTCTCCTTAAGTTCAAGAACTCCATTTCCATCTGGAACCTTTTCCAGAGCTTTCCAGAGTACAGATTGAGATTCAATTTTCGCCAGATTGGACTCGTTTAATAAGGCACCTTGCAAGTAAATTTGTGGGCCGGAGACTGAGACGATCGCATCTTTACCCTCTTGATTGTCGGTATTTTTGTTCAGAAGTTCTCGCCACTCCTTAATCACTGGGGTTAATGTCTCATTCTGCAACCACCGATTCCACCGGCTTAACCACAACGGACAAGTAATCCACAAAAACTGATGACTGAAAGATGCCACGGGAAATAACAATAAGGTTGCATCGCCAAACCAGACTTCCCCTTCCGTCGGCTGATTGCCATCTTTGATCCGTTCCCCGAAAAATTTACCCGCTTCGTCTGGGTGCATCGTTTCTAACAGGGAACGAATTTTACCCCGCATAGAAGATGAGGGAAGATAGGGTAATTCCGTTTGAGCCTCTCGTGCAATTCCCATCAAGTTTCCCGCCTGAGAACTGGCTCCCGTATGCAGTGGGGTGAGCAGGTAAGTGTAGGTTAAATAATTCATGGTGTTACCTCCGTGGTTGTTTATTGATCTTCGTGAGAAATCCATAACAATTCTGAATACCCCAACTGCCGCCAACGTTGAACGTGATGGGGTGCGGTATGACTATCTTGGAACAAGGGTTCCGGCTGATTGAGGTAGTACAAACTTCCTGGGGGTGCAGCAAAAACCTGGGGAGCGGGAATACTTTGTTTAGATTGCCCCTGTTTACTCTCTGTCTCTCGAACCCGGCAGCTAATCGCTACCGCTTTGTCTGTTGCTACACTCACTAAACTGCCCGGTTTTTGATTGCCATTAACCGCATGAGCTAACTTCCATTCCCAGGGCCAAGCGCGGCAGGTGGCTTGGCTTTGGTTCTGTTTGCGCTCAAATACACCTGGGGTGACGAGATAGGCGATCGCCTTGCCCGATTTTTTGAAGTTGCGATCGCTCAAGGTGGCGATTGTTTTCCATTGCTCTTCCAAGGGTTGACAACGCTCTAAAATTGCCCGATGTCCTTCTCCCCCGAGTTGAATCACCGTCTTTTCTAGCAACTGATTGACAGCGATCGCCAAACTCCAACCCGATGCCATTCGGACTGCATTCTCGACAAAATAGCCATCGGCATCTTTGACTTGCCGAGTCCCTTCATCCAAAGAATTATGGGAACGAGTTTCCACCGTCCAGGGTTTGACTGCTTTTTGGTCTTGAGTCAGCCAATTGGGTTTGGCAATTTGTCCCGTTTCCAGATAAGTTGCGATCGCCTGACTAGATAAAAACTGACGGTAAAAGTATCCCTGGGGTAGTTCGTCATCTTGTTCCCGAGGGCCGTCTCTTTCCAGACGAGGTTTTACCAAGGGGCAAGGCTGGAGTGGATTCCAGAATCCTTGGCTCAGGGGAGAGTCTGGCATCCAGTCCAAAGGCAGCAGCGGAGTCGATCCCACAAATCCCAAGGGCCGTGGAAAATAGAGCGTATCCTCATGAACGAGAAAAACTCCTTTGAGGTGAAAATTAACCGGGTCCCCGGCAATGCCGCGCAATGCCCCGGCGATGGTATGTCCATTGGGCGGAAATATACTCCCCGCCCAGGCGCGTTCCCCCGGGGTAAAGGGTTTGGCATCCCGGAACATCAGCACATCCAACGGTGTGATTGTGTACCAATACATCTAA